>PWNW01000082.1 GCA_003557605.1 Spirochaetaceae bacterium | reverse complement strand
GTGTAGTGCTCCATAGCTGCACTGCCGTCATAGGCATGTGCAGCGTACCTTCGTCAGATTTTCTGAATAGTATAAAAACTCATCCAAAAATTCTTTTTTCTAAAAAACTGAAGTAAACCGGCCTGTATGGGGGATTCCTATAGTATCTGCTTTTCTGCAGAAATCTATTGGTAAAGGAAAGAGATACGTATGGAACAAAAGAAATGGAGCAGTCCGGAAAAAGCATGGAAGGGAATTGTCTCGGAATATCCCAAGGAGTTTTTTGAGCTGTTTTTTCCGAAGGCTGCAAAGAACATTGACTTCAGTAAGCCGATTACGTTCTTAGAGGGTGTGCTGGAAAAGATTGAACCTGCATACAAGATGCCTGGAACGGCAGGAGAGCTTCTTTTCAAGGCTTCAGCACAAGATAAAAAGGAACAGGAAATCCTGTTCCATCTTATCATCCTTGGGAGTAAACCTGACTATTTTTATGTGGACCTGTACTACACCGAGTTTATCCTCAAGGAGGAAGCACTTGAACAGCTGCCGATGCCTCTGGTGATGCTGATTGATACGGACCCTGAGTTTTATCCTAAGAAGGCGGAAATATATTCAGATTTTTTTCCGGAAACCTTGCACTTGGAAACGGCAAAACTGCTCTGCATGGAAGAACAACTTGCAGGAGAGAATTCATTGCTTGCAGAGTGCGTGCGTGTCCAGATGACAGTGAGCCGGCTGCAAGAAAAATTGCACGGAGATAATGCATAGATGTTGTACCAAAAAGATTTCTATATTCCTACGGTTTAGAGACATCTTCATTAGCACAGCACTGCACATACGATCAGTAATGCCTCATAGAATTGATGATACTGCTGGAGATTATATGCAGAGGCCACGGGGTCAGATTAATAATTCCCCCCTCAGAACCGCTATCTGGGGGGGAATGTATTTAACGCCAAAATTCCTAAGGAAAAAGATACGAAGGGGGGACTGCATAATCCCTGATTCCAGGATCCAGCACCAATGCGTTCAGTTGTACCGCTGATTCCGTATTAACTGCATTTTCAATATTTCGCATGGTAGAGACTCCCGCATGATAACGTACCGTCAAGGTGGAGGTGCTGCTGTTCCATTGTGTTTGTACTGTCTGGTTAGAGCTTGCATCAAAAAGAATAGTATATTCGGTAGCTTCTGCCCCGCCGGTAATCTGCATTTCCCATTCTCCAAAGGAATAGGATCCCATCGCAGTGGCTCCAGCACGCCAAATATCACCAAATGATTTTCCTCCTTCGTTTGTGACGTACGCACGGTAGTAATATGATTCATTGGGATCAAATTCAAAAGTATATTCAAAAGAAGTATTATCTGTTGTGGTGCTCCCCACATTTACCAATGTTCCGTCATTGACATTTTTATTCGTGCTGTATTGAAAGAATAGGGTCACTTCTCCGTGGAGCCTCAGCTGATTTCCTATCCTTTCTGCTTCAAGGGTACTAACCACAGCGGTATTAATATCGCTATCAAATAAAAATCCGATTCGCGGCATAGCCCCGTCCAGATCATAAAATGATTTTCCCTCAATGAATTTCTCATCTCCGCTTCCATTCCATCTAATGGAATTGTTCGTTCTCGGAATCCATGAATTTTCCAGTATTCGGGGATGTGTTTCCAAGTCGCTGATATTCAGGTTTTGAACATAGACGTGTTGTCCGTTATTTGCCGTTTGTGCCAGAAGATAGGTGTTCCCAGGAGTTAATGTTACCGTACTGCTTCCATCTACTGCGATAATTTCTGTCTCAACTTCACTTCCGGTACTAGGCACATCTTTGGCATAACCCAATAGATCACTCGCAGTATAGCTTCCATCTTTTTCTTCTGCAGTATATAGCACGACAGTAGCACTGCCTCCGGAAGTGACCGCACTAATAAGATGAGTTACTTCTGTCTGCTGTGATACTTGGAACATAAACCCCCTATACCAGAAATTTCCCGTTGAAGAAGAAGTGCCGTAATCATCTATCCGAAACATTCCAAATGCCTCAGTCTCATCGGGATCATCAGCTGCCTCCTCCTGGGTTACTGCAAATTCCTTTTCCTCCATTTCAATAGACGGCAAAATAAATGTCTTGCTTCTATCTGCCTCGTTAATATCTGCTTGGAACTCTTCACGGTCATCCAACGCATCGGCAAGGTCTCCATGATCTGCATAATCAGGATGAACCAGTATACGATATGACATATGGGTCTGTACAATTTTTATCGGAGTATTACTGTCTAAATCATCATAGCCTACATATAAATTAAGGGATCCCTTGCGCGTTGCGCATGTAAAAGGATGCCGTATTCCTGATATCTTCCAGTTGCCTTCGAGATTCCAGTCGTTTCCAAGCCTGCTGCAGACGAACTGCGAGAGCAGGGTCAGACTCTCGTCCTAAAACAATGTATAGGTCCGCCTGGTGTAAAATTCTGCTTTCAAAGACCAGCTCAATTGCTTCGGCAGGCAATGAGAGGTGCTCAAGTACATAGGGAACAGTCATTTTAGCCAGCGGAACCACATCTACCCGCCCTCTCTCAAGTCCTCGAAGAAGATTTCTGCTGTTGCGGTACCGCGTCAGCTGAAATCCTCCAAGGGAAGTGAACAGCTGGTCCCGCATATCTCCTCGAACAACACCGATCCGGTAGTTCCTGGCATCCTCCAGATGTGATATTCTGATGCGCTGTGCATCAGAACTGTATAATCCTATCTCCATGGTGAACAAAGGCCCTATCCAGTAAAAAAGATTTTCCCTTTCACTGGTCCTGCCGACAGAATACAGGAGGATGTTTCTGCCGTCACGGGCCTGGGAGAACATTGATGACCAACGACCAATTTCAATTTCATACTCAAGGTCCGCTTCCTTAAGCAGTGCCTGTACCAGCTTGGTTGATGCACCACGGATTTCTCCGTTCTCTTCATAGTTGAACGGGGGGAAAGGTCTCAGTAAGAACTTTAATTACGTCTCCCTTGGCAAAACTTGGTGCTGACAGCATCAGCATCAGACAGAGCAGTGAAGGCAATGCTTTACGGATTCCTGACATGGGTCGAACTCCCTCTGTGCATTGATGTGTATGGTGCATGCATCCATGCCTCTCCCGTCGAGGTGTCATGGAGCTTAATCCTAGCTGTGCTGAACAGCGGTGAGTTTTCACCCTTTTGAATTCCCCGACACTTCATAATAACCGTACTCACCTTTCCCAATCTCTGGCGAACCTGATGCTGGTTTTCGGCATCAGGTGTACTAGGATAGAATACCCTCAGCCAGCTTCGGGGATTTCTCACTACCAGCACTGCACCAGGCTTCATCTCCGAGAGCAGGTGTGCAGTGAGGGTCTCCTTCGGCGACACATGAAGTGATATCCAAATGCCGTCATATTTCGAGGGATCATCATCCAGGCCGTTGCCTGTCTTCACAGTGATTTGTGAAGAGAGCCCCAATGAGGCGAACAGCCGCTGAGCCCGGGATGCCGATAGAGGATCAATATCCACAGCAGTCACCTGTGCGCCCCAGCGGGCAAGAACTTCAGCAGTGAAGGGCATGGGACCGCATCCTATGTGCAGGATGCGGCTGCCCTTTGCTATGTCGGCGGCCTTGATCTCTTTTTCTGTCATGCTCTTGTAAAACAGAGAGCTGTACCACTTCCTGAACAGCGGTTGTTCTGTACAGAGCGTTTCAATACGCTGAAGAAACTTCAACCAGGGTGAGCTGATATGAGTATTTTTCAGCTCACTGTTTTTTCCTTCGGGAACTATAGGGGCTTTAATGTTCATGTAGACTCCTTTATTTGAAATGTGTGAGAATCTCCGCCAGCAAGTATCAGGCCGCCTGCACAAGCAGAAAGCAGCAAGGGAAACCAGAACGTAAAAAGCCTGATTGTAATTGCAATAGCGGCTCCCTCTGTCAGTGGGATGCCGAAATGCGACAAAATGAGGGCCATGACAGCCTCAAACCCTCCGAGCCCGCCTGGCAGCAGAGGAAGCAGACCGATCAGGTATGCGCAGAACGCAGCAGTTACGGCTGCTGTGAAGGTAACCTGTGTTATTCCAAGTGCCTGGGAAACAAGCATGGTCTTGGCTGGATAGAGCAACCACATTACCAGTGATATGC
>PWNW01000050.1 GCA_003557605.1 Spirochaetaceae bacterium | reverse complement strand
GGTAGAGCTCATTGCGTGCATTCTGGTCATAGGGAAACAGGCTTAACAGCTCATACTGGTATTCCCGGGAAAACTCGTAAAAATCAACAAGACTGGGATTTCTGCTGATTCTCTGCAGTTCAGTCCTGTCCTCTGAAGGAAGCCGCAGACCAGCATATTCATAGGCCCGCTGGCGTGCAGTAAGGGAAAACAGACGATAGTCTGCTTCATTGAGCAGGCGTCTGGACTCATAGGGGGCTCCTGCAAGAATTCGCAGATCATATTCAGAAACCGGTTCAAGGAATCCCTGGGGCTGCACAAAGAGCTCTCCCTGTACAAAAGAAGCACGCTCCCCTTCCATGGCAGCAGCCCGTTTCACATACAGCTGTGCACGGGGGGTCCCGTCTTCATCTCTGTCCAGATTCACTAACGAAAGGGTCAGCATGTATACAACCCGGTTGAGCAGATCGAAAAAGGGTCCCCTGGATACATATGCAGGGTTTTCAAATATGATTACCTCATAGCGATGGGGGTCCCGGGAATCAAGGAATTTCGGACCGCCAGGGTAGAGTTCCGGACCATAAAGAAACTTGTTGACAAACAGACGATCCCCGATATTCAGCGTATGCTCCATGGAGGAGGAGGGAATCTGGTAGAGCTGAAAAATAAACTGGTTGATCAGAAGAACCCAGAGGACCGCCCAGAGGATTGCTTCAATCCATTCACGCACCTGTCCCTTCTGCTTTTCCCGTAATTTGCGTTTCTCTTTTTTCTGTTCCCGACGTTCCAGATACCGGTCGGTTTTTTCCTCGACCCAGTCAAGGTAGGATGCCCATGATGCGCTCATGATGATCTTACTATCATATTATGAATCCATTGACAAGGTAATCATGCATCTGTACTCTCTATGTTTATGAAATCAACGAGACTTAAACCACTGTTCGGAATACGTCCGGGCATCTACATAACTGCTGCTGCGGCCCTGCTGATTCTTCTGACTCTGTTTCTCGTCCTGTTTCTTCCCGGAATTCTCCGTCACGGTTCAGTCATGCATATTACCACCAATGCTCCAGGAGCAGCAGTATACATTGACGGTACCTTTGTCGGCAGCTCTCCCCTGGAAGTGTTCGTTTCCAGCGGAGATCGGATAATCCGTGGGGAAAAGCCGTTTTTTCATACTCAGGAAAAACTCGTAACCGTAGGGGGACGTATCCTGTTTTCCTGGTTCTTTCCCAGAACTTCATCGGCAAACCTGGAACTCACCGTTGATGATCCTGCAGGGTATCTCAGCTGGAGACTTCAGGACCTTTACCAGTGGTCACTGGTAACAAACTATACCCGTACATACCGGTATCCTGAAATCCTTGCGGATACCGCACGGGACATTATATCGCAGCGGTCCATGATGGATGCTCCTGCCTTTGAGGAGTTTATCTCCTTTCTCCCCTATCTCGCCGGCACATCCGAAACAGCTGATGATATCGAAGCGTTTTCAGCCATGCTGAACATTTCTGCTGCTGAACCCGGAACATCTGAAGGAATCCTCAAGGATGCCTGGTTTTCCACTACCCTCACACTTGATGCCGAAGAGATCGAATTTATCGGCATCGATTCAGATGAAATTGAGCCTTTTTTCATTTCAGCGGGACTTATATCATCAGATCTTTTTGAACGGTTTACCCAGGAGAATCCCTTCTGGCACCGAGACAACCGGGATGAACTGGTTTCCCAGGGACTAGCTGATGATACCTATCTGTATTCTTCACAGAATCTCACCGATCGGGTTATTCATGTTTCCTTTTATGCCGCACAGGCTTTTGCTGCATGGCTGGATGAACAGTATCCAGGTTACGATATCTCGCTTCCCAATGCCCTTCAGTGGGAGGCAGCATCCCTTGCTGTCGGAGAAAACCAGCTCTATGGTCTATGGCAATGGACTGAATCAATATTTTATCCCGGAATGCAGGATGAATACCTGAAGCAGCCAGAGCTTCTTACCCTCAGCCCTCACTATCTGCTGAAGGGAGGGTCTTCAAGAGAGCAGTCGGGCCCGCAGGCAGCACTTGCCCCATCAGTCTGTTCCCCGGTGACCGGCATCAGACTTGTGATGACAAAGGAATGATGTATGGTTGATCAAGGTATTAAGCTTCTGCAGCGAAACAAAAAGGCATTTTTTAATTTTGAGATACTTGAAACCCTGGAATGCGGTATTTCACTTCTCGGGTCTGAGGTGAAGTCTCTAAAACGTAATGCCTTCTCCTTCGGTGACTCCTACATCAAGGTTGATAAAAAAGGAAGTCTTTTTCTTGAGGGATTTCACATTTCTTCATATGAACTTGGAACCATAGAGAACCATGAACCGCTTCGAAGAAGACGCCTTCTTGCCCATGCCCAGGAAATCAAACGCCTGAGAAGAAAGGTTGATGAAAAGGGCCTTACCCTGGTCCCCACCCGAGTCTACCTGAAAAAGGGACTTATCAAGATAGAAATTGGACTGGCAAAGGGAAAGAAGGTGCATGACAAACGGGATGCAATCAGAGACCGGGACTTGAAACGTGAAGCCGACCGTTCAATGAAGCGCTATTGATATTTTCACCGTTGTGCAGTATCTTATAGATGAAACCTCGGGGGTGCCAAGGTTTCGACTGATGGATTGTACAGTCTGCGGCGGCAGGCGGAGCTGCTAACTCCTAAATCTGGCAAAACAATTAACTGCTGACAACAATCAAGCAGATTTTGCTTTAGCTGCATAATATACGCAGCTACGGGTCCCGGCAGTGCCGTTCTGAACTGCTGAAGGCCTGCAACAAACCTTCAGGACTTACTGATCAGATCTCTCCGGTCTGAATCAGGACATCTAGGAGATTGGATACCGTAACGCATGTTCGGCTGCACAGCGGTATCTGAAACACAAAAGTCGGACTAAGCTTGTAGAAGTCACAGGCTTGCCCATCAGGACGCGGGTTCGATTCCCGCCACCTCCAGTTTTTTAAAGCCTATTAACATTACTAGTTAATAGGCTTTTTTCAGCAAAGCTCATTGCCTCAGCAGTAACAGATAGCGTATCTTTTCACTTAAAAACCTGATTCAGAAAGTTTTTTTCGTCTCTTATGTTCATACATAGCTGCGTCAACCTCAGAAATGAATGATTCAGCATCGGCATACACGTCTTTATGAAACACTTTGCATCCCATACTTACCGAAATGGTGTACGGCCGTCCGGCTGATGTATTGAATGCCTCCACCGCTTCTTTGATATTTCGTGAAGCAGCGGTTACCTGATCTTCATCGGCATTCGGCAGAAGCAGGGCAAATTCATCTCCTCCGTATCGTGCTGCTGTTCCATCATGTACCGCCTCCCTCCTGATAATCTCTGCAGCATCCTCCAAGGCACGATCACCCGTATCATGGCCAAACGTGTCGTTTATTGTCTTGAAGCCGTCAAGGTCCAGCAAAATGCATCCAAAGGTATCAGCAGAAACAGCATACTGGTTCAAGGTCTCATCAAAAATCATGCGGTTGTACAATCCTGTCAGATGGTCCATTCCTATCTGAACTTTCTGTATGTTTAGTCCAGCAGCTACAATGAATACTGTAGTAACAGGCCAAATAATCACTAGACCGTATACAAAGTATTGGATGACTGCTCCAACCACTGCAGCTGCCGGAAAGAACATTAAGGTCCAGTATATTTTTGTATTCGGCCTTCTCTTCCGAAATACTGCAGGAAAGAAAGAAAGCCCGAGAAGCAAAAACTGAGATGCCGCAAACAAGTTAAAATACTCTCCCCGGATATATGTGTTTCCCTGATCAACAGTAAAAAACCACCCGAATACTGGGGAAAGCAGAGATGCCGCCGCAGCTGCTGCACAATATACAAAAAGAACTTTTTCCATACCCTTTGAACGCTCAGGACTTCTTTTCATTTGACTGTCAGCATAGAGAATGTATAATGCAGCCGGAAAGGTATGTACAGAATAATACAGAGTATGGGATACCGTAAGAACCAAAAACGGTACTCTTCCAGGCATTCCATCAAAAATCCAGCCAATGCTGTCTGTAACCAGAAGAATACTTGCAGCGAGTATGCATAGATGATACAGCATAAGGGTATACGCTGTTCTGGAATTATTATAATGAGGTCT
>PWNW01000311.1 GCA_003557605.1 Spirochaetaceae bacterium | reverse complement strand
GAGCAGAAAGGAATGCGTGAGGGAGAGCGTAAAGGATTGCTTCAGGGAGAACGTAAAGGATTACGTGAGGGAAAACGTGAGGGATTGCTTCAGGGAGAACGTAAAGGATTACGTGAGGGAAAATCTGAAGGCATGCTGGCTGCCAAGCAGGGGGTATTGATCAACATGATGAAAAAGAAGTTTGACCTCACCGATTCTCAGCTTTCCTCCCTGAACAAGGTGCAGGATACTCAGAAGCTTGACCGGGCCCTGGATGCGGTGCTGTTCGCCGCATCCCCTGGAGAGGTCTTGGACCATCTGAAGTAGCTAGGGATATGAAATATCACCCGTAATTCTGAGGCACCATACCGATCAGATATACACCGAAAGGGCAAGAATTCCATGCAGGGTTGCAAGAACGATGGTGATCCTGGCAAGCATGAAATGATACTTTGGAGGTATTCGTTTAATTTTTCTTCTGGTCAGCACCATAACCATGGCTGCGGCCACTAAAAACAGGTAGCTGAATATCCCCAGATACCCGATTACCGGAAATCCCAGTATCGGCTGATAGGCAATATTTTGTAAAAACTGCATCTGCATCCCCCTTGTTTTGTGGATATCAGTATAGAGGAAAACAGCAGGGGTTACAAACTTTTTTTCCCTTCCATAATACAGAAAACTATGGTAGTACCAAAGATACTATGAAGCAGGAGCATTTTTATGATACCTGATACCATCATGAACATCCTTCAGGAGCACGGGTTGGAGCCGCTGGTATTTGAGCCGGGAAGCACTCCCACGGTTGCCGATGCGGCACGAATGATCGGTGTGCAGGAAGGACAGATCGCTAAATCAATTTTGATGAGGGGTAAGGACGGGATCTTCCGCATGTTTGTCATCGCCGGGGACAAGAAAATCTCTTCAGGAAAACTGAAGAAACTTACGGGTGTAAAGCAGAGCATGGCATCCGCTGATGACACCCTCGCAGCAACCGGATTTTCACCAGGAGGGGTATGCCCCTTCGGGACGGAGGGAATAGAGATATTCATTGATGACAGCCTGGCCGATTATGATGTGGTATATCCCGCGGCGGGGGATGACGCATCCGGCGTCCCGGTGACCTGGAAACAGCTTCTTGAAATCACCGGGGGAAACCGATGCGACATAATTACAGGCAGCTGATGTCCTGAAACAGAAGAGTCCCCTCCTCCATGCGGGATATCACCGGTACACCGAAGGGACACCGCTGTTCGCAGTCGCCGCACTGTATGCAGTCCGATGCAGATGCCGTCATTGATGCATATTCCTTCCTGAGCTGATCTGTCATATCATCACCGGCGGCATCAATAAGCCTGATGGTCTGAGCAATATCTATTTGTGAGGGACAGGGAAGACAGTGACTGCAGTACATGCAGTTTCCCCGGAGACTCCAGTCATGGTCCCTGATCAGGGCGCTGCAGTCCTTCATGTCACCGTCCGCATCAACATACTGCAGCGCTTCTTCAAGCTCCTTCACGTCCCTTACCCCCGGAACCGCCGCAGCTGCAGCTGGTCTGGTGAGGGCAAAATGAAGGCACTGAACCGGGGTAAAAGGCTTCTTCAGGGTTTTTCCTGAAAGCAGCCATCCTGCGGCATAGGGTTTCATAGCGGTGATCCCAATGTTCTCCCTGACGCAGAGGCTGTAAAACTCCTTTCTCCCCCGGTAAACCCGTGCAGCATCATCCCGGGTAAGCTCGCTGCTTCTTTTCGCCGCCCGTTCCTCGGTCCCCTGGGATCCGATATGGCCGAGGATATCAAAGGCAGGGTTGATGGAAAACATGACCGTATCTATCATCCCTGTCTGGACTGCCGCAATCCCTGCGGCAGGCTCATGGGTGCTCATTCCAAGATACCGGGCTTTTCCTTGACGGAGAAGTTTCTGGGCAAGCTCCATAAACGGCCCCTCCAGGGACTCCTGCAGATCAGACATCTCATCAATGTAATGAAGCATCATCACATCAATGCAGTCAGTATTCAGCCGCTTGAGCAGGTCGTGGAACGCATCTTCACACAAACGGGGGTCCCGGGTGCGGTGGTACTGGCCGTCCAGGGACACCGCACCGAGATGACCGGCAATCACCACCCGGTCCCTTTTGCCTTCCAGGGCCTTTCCCATACTGTCACGGTACTGGGCCTGGGGATAGAAAAAATCAATGTAGTTCACCCCGTGTTCAATTGCCAGTGAAATCACATCATTAAGAACATGCTGAGGCTGGGGCACCACATGCTCAGTACCAAGGCCGATTTCTCCCACCTTCAATCCCGTACGTCCCAATGTTCTGTTTTTCAAGCGGTTCCTCCCCGTCGAATGCGCTTCCACATCAGAATATCATGTTTTCCCAGCCCCTCTGCGTCGGGGATCACCCCGACGATACGGTATCCCATCTTCTGGTAAAACCCAAAGGGATGCCGGGAGAGATTCTGTATCTGCTCAAGTGCGGGAAAAAGGGGTTCCCGGGTAAAGTCTTTTCCGTAGAGACTGGTTGCACCGGTCTCATCATCACTTCCCAGTACCATATTCACAGCCCCGGCATCAGCCAGCCGGGCTTCCAGGGCAAGGACCAGCGCTCTTCCCACTCCCTTGCCCTGCCAGGCATCATCAACAACCAGGGGATGGAGCTCCCAGGTAACCTGCCCGTACATCGGGCGGGCACCGATCCATCCGAAGAGAGTCTCCCCCTCGGCATACCCCAGGGCAGCATATGAGCTGCTGAGGCATTCGGAGACCTCCTGATGTGCCTTATCTGCTGTGTCCCAGGCAGGGATTCCCATGGATGTGAAGACCCGATGCAGCATCTCTGCAGCACAGCACCTGATCTCCCTTGAAGCGGTATGCAGATCAATAATCATGCCGGCACCCGTCACCTGATCCATGCGATCTCCTTGAGTCCCCGGATCCCGATAATACCGAATCCCGGTTCATCGGAAAGGATAATCCTGGATTTCAAAAACTCCGCTCCCCCCATCACCGGATTTTCCGCACACAGAACAGGAGGATCAAGGTCTACTCTGGTAACACCCTGCACCGCAGCGGCAAGATGCCCCGCTGCCTGCACCCCCACCGGGGATTCCATCATGCAGCCGACCATGCAGGGAACCTTGAAGGTCTCTGCAATCCTGCAGATGGTCAGGGCTTCAGCGATTCCTCCTGACTTCATAAGTTTTATGTTTATTACATCAGCTGATCTGTTTTGAAGCACCCTGATGGCATCAGCGGGAGAGAAGACCGATTCATCAGCTGCCACTGCAGTGCTCAGAGATTTGACGGCATAGGCAAGGCCTTCGAGATCATCGGCGCGCACCGGCTGCTCCACCAGGTCAATGGGCACCTGCTGTTCCAGAAGATGCCTGATAATACGAACTGCCTCATGGGCCCTCCAGCCCTGGTTAGCATCTATGCGCAGGGGGATTTCCGGTCCTGCAGCGTGGTGCACTGCGAGAATTCGTTCAATATCTTCATCAGGGTGCTTCCCGGCTTTCACCTTCAGGACCCGGTACCCCTCCTGCACCGCAGCACGGGCATCATCTGCCATCTGGGACGCAGGGGCAGTGCTGATGGTAATGTCAGTCTCAAGTTCCCTCCTGCCTCCGCCGATGAACAGGTGCACCGGGACGTCATAGGACTGGGCGGCAAGATCATACAGGGCCATGTCCATGGCCGCCTTGGCGCTGGTGTTTCCCTTCACGGAGTGCTTCAGCACCAGCCGATTGTCCTCAATGTGCCTTGGGTCCCTTCCCAGAAACAAGGGAATGATGAGGTCGGCCAGGGCCCCGCGGATCGTCTCTGAGCTCTCCCCTGTTATCTGCACTGTGGGAGGTGCCTCACCGTATCCAGTGAGACCGGTATCGGTCTCCAGGGTAAGCAAGTTTGTCGTCACCTCTTCCAAGGTCCTCAATGCGGTGACAAAGGGCCGTTTGAGAGGAACTGTAAGCTGATGGATCCTGCAGGAAATTATTTTCATACCGCCATCCTACCTTCTCAAGATCACCATGACAAGATGTTTATTCAGGATGTCAGCAGCACCGGAAGCTGCCTTAATGCTTCGGCCATGGGGACAACGGTGATGCTTTTTGAGGTATCCTTCTGACCTTCCGGCAGTAAAAGATATCTTTGTGAATCTGGAAATGCCCTGCCGAATGCTTCCAGCCCCTTCAGGTCACAGGGCCTCACGTCATCGTCGTGTGCCGTATGAAAGGCCTTCAGGGTGCCGTGATGCTCAACTGCGATATCCGCTGTGCTCTCTGCATCTGCCCTCCAGGAGAACATCCGTGCCCCGGGAAGGAGATACTCGCACCATGCCCTCACTTCCTGAAACAGCAGCCCCCTTCGGGCTGCATGACCGATTACCTCCAGTTCATCCAGGATGCCCCTGGGCCTGAACACCTGGTAGAGTCCTGCATCAGTAAAGTAAAACTGCCTGTCATGTGAAGCACCTCGAAGGGTTTGTACGGGAAGATATGCTCCTATCAGAAGTTCAGTGAGCAGGCTGAACCAGGCTGAAGCAGTCTGCCTGCTGATGCCGCACTCCCGGGCTGCCGAAGAAATGGAGGGAACCTCTCCGTGGCGCATAGCTGCAGCAATAAGAAACTTGGAGAAGATTTCAGGACGCTTCACCAGCCGATGTGCATCAATTTTCTTCATCACGGCGGTGCTTACATACTGATTCAGGCAGGTGATTTTGTCATAGGGCCTCTGAGCTGTACACAGATGGCCAAATTTCAGCGATGTCTCTAACGAAAAATCATCACCGAATTCCGCTGCGGTGAGCGGATGCATATACCGTACCGGATACTGCTGATATGCTCCGTCTCGCAGCAGCAGGGTATCAGAAGCGGTAATAATGCATGGAGCATTTCTGGAGGCTGCAGCACTGAACAGCAGACGGGCCAGTTTCGGTGCAGCTGACACCTCATCGATCACCGCCAGTGCATTGCCCTTCGGCAGCAGTTCTTCAATCAGCTCAGGGTGATCTGTCAAATCCGAAACTTTTTCAGCATCTTCCAGGTCGATGTATACCTCGGGCTTCACCTGAGTCCGAATCCAGGTGCTTATACCCGAACCCTTCATACCGACCAGCAGCATCAGCCCCGTTACCTGGGGTACTTCCGGAAATCGCCGAATCATACCTCTATTACACCCCAAAGAACCCCATATGTAAACACCTTAAATTATCTTTCTCATGAAATCAGGCAGGGCAATAGCGTGCAAAACAGTTCTGATTCTAAACAATCATATTGATGAAGCACCATCTGCAGGGTATTATGCACTTATACGGAGGCCTTCCTATGTGTGATACCATGTGCTTCATTTCTGAAAAAGCTGCCATCTTTGGGAAAAACTCTGACCGTGACCCGGGAGAGCTTCAGCTTCTTCTCTATACGCACGGAGAGCTCCAGAAGCCTGAAGATGAGCATCCTCCGTATCTGAACACCCAGTTCAGGACCCTGGAGAAGGCGGCTTCTTCGCTGAAGATGCCCTATCCTGCCCTGCTGAGCTGCCCGTCATGGATTTGGGGAGCTGAGATGGGAATTAACACCAAGGGAGTTGCCATTGGCAACGAAGCGGTATTTTCCCGCAGGGTGCCTAGAGGCCGGAGGGATCAGGGACTGCTCGGCATGGACATTCTAAGGCTGGCGCTGCACTGCAGTGCCGATGCAGATGAGGCAGTTTCGGTCATCACCGGACTGATTGAACAGTACGGTCAGGGAGGCAACGGCAGCAGAAACGGTCGGCTGTACTACCAGAACTCCTTTCTCATCATTGACGGCACGAAGGCAGTTGTCCTTGAAACCTCGGGCTCTTCATGGGCAAGCAGGGAGATATATGGTGCCGCAGCGATATCAAATGCGTACTCCCTCAGGAAAAAATATGATGCATCCGGCGGTCTGAGGAATAACTGTGATGTTAAGATGCATTTTGAACATCCGGTGATGAGCTTTTTCTCCAAGGGTGATTTCCGCAGAAGCAGAAGCCTCGCTTATATGGAGGACATCTCCCCCTCTTCTCCTGTTTCGGGAATGAAAGAGGCCCTGAGAAGCCACCTTACCCATGACCGCTCCATCCGAACCTCCATGAAATCGCTGTGTGTCCATGCCCGGGGACTGGTGAATTCTAAAACCACCGCATCCATGATTGCAGACTACCGCTTCAACGTTCCTATAGTCTGGGTAACCGGTTCCCCCTGCCCATGCCTGTCCTTGTTCAAACCGCTGACTGCATCAGAACATGTTCCTAAGTTCATGCGAAGCCGCCGCGAAGCATATTCCTATGCCGAGCTGAATCAGAAAAGGATGAACCAGCGTATTTCCCTCGATGACCCCCAGCGCAGAAAAATCCTTGAAGCGCTGAAGCACAAGGAAGATGAATTTGACCGAAGCATCAGTCGTGCCGCAGATGCGGAGGCTGATGAGCTTTCTCTCATCAGTGCCTCCTGCTTTGAAGACGGCCTGAAGTTCGAGAGTGAACTGGACGGGGGTACTTCACAGCACTAATATCTGCTTCTGACCTGAAAAAACCGCACTCTTGCCTCAGGGATTGAATCGGTGTACCATAGGTTTCGGAGCGGATTATGTTTCAAGCGGTATTTGCTGATGATGAGATTATTGTGCGGGAGGGGATCCAGAGACGTGTTGACTGGGCCGGCCGCGGTTTTTCCCTGGCGGGGGTATACGCCAACGGTTCTCAGGTGGTGGAACACCTGAAGAAACATCCCGATGTGGATTTGGTGATTTCCGACATATGCATGCCCGGAATGGACGGGCTGGAACTCAGCAGATTCATCAGTGAAGAGCATCCTCACATTTCCGTGCTGCTGCTCACCGGGTTTGATGAATTTGAGTATGCCCAGGAAGCTATCAAGTACCATGTGAAGGAACTGCTGCTGAAGCCGATCACTGCAAAGGAGCTTGAGGAGGTGCTTACACAGGCCCATGCCGACATCTCCCGGGAGCGCACCAGGCATCTTGAGCAGGAGCAGATGAAGGAGCAGCTGCGTCAAAGCATGCCGGTGCTCAGAGAACGGTTTCTTAACCGCCTTGTTTCAGGAAAAATCCCTGAATCCAGAATTGACGATGAGCTTGCCGCCTACGAACTCCCCGGACAGGCCCCCCGTTCTTTATGTGTTCTTCTTGAGATCGCCCCTGCCAAGGACGACGTGCAGAGCGGAGTCAGCTCCGACATAGATTCATTGAGGGTATTTGATGCATGCAGCAGGCTGCTGATGAAGGACGACATGCTGTTCTACAGCAAGGATGAACAGCCGGTATTCATTCTCCAGCAGCAGCATGAGAAAGGGCTTGTGAGAAGAAGCAGGGAACTGTGCACGGAACTGATGAAGACCCTCCAGGAAGGCATGCACCTGACGGTCACCTTCGGTGTTGGAAGGTGCCGGGGAAACCTCAGTGAAATCCAGAAATCCTATAAGGATGCCCAAAAAGCCCTTTCCCACCAGTTTATTTTGGGTAAGAACCGCATTATTGCCGCAGATGAACTCGATTTCGCTCCCCATGATCTCTCTGAAACCCGCAAGGACCTTGAGGATGCACTAATTCGTTCCCTGAAGACCCAGCCGCCTGAGCATTCACGAAGCATCCTTGGCGATTTTTTTACTGAGACTTTTGCAGACCATATTTCCCTCCCCTTTGCGAGAATACAAATTCATCTGCTGCTGAGCACGATTATTGCCTTTTTGGAGGAGGCGGGAATACCGGTTATGGATGTTTTTTCAGAACCGGAGGATGAATTCATCCTCAGCCGCCCGATGCTGGGCCGTGAGGATGTTGAAGACTGGTTCTACCAGTTCATCGACCGCATACATGAGCATATAAGCAGAAGAAGCATGGACCCGACGCAGCAGAAAATCCTTCAGGCCTGCCGGTATATCGGGGAGCACTATCGGGAGAAGGACCTGAACATGCAGACAATCTGCCGTGAACTGAGCATCTCCCCAAGCCATTTCAGTGCACACTTTAAGCAGACCACCGGAAAGACCTTTGTGGAATACCTTACGGCAGTCAGGATTCAGCAGGCGTCAATGCTGCTCAAGACAACAAACCTCTGCGCCTATGAAATAGCAGATACGGTGGGATACGAGGATGCGCATTACTTTTCCCTGGTATTTAAGAAACATGCCGGGATGACCGTACGTGAGTACCGAAGGATGCTCAATGAAGCACAGGAGGAAGTTACGTGATCCGGAGAATCTTCTCGTTCTTTTCCACTCTCGAATCAAGAACCTATTATGTATTCACCTTCCTGATACTCGTCACCATCCTCTCCACCCAGCTGATTTCCTATCAGTTTACCCAAAGATCCCTGACGGACGCAACAAACGCCCAGAAGGGATATGCCATGGAGCGTCTGGTGCATCAGATCGATTCCTATATGCTTACCATGGAAAACATCGCGCAGACGGTTATCAGGGATGAGGGGGTTCAGCAGTACTTCTCCTCCCAGGAGGCTAATCCGGAACTCAAAGAGGACATCAGCGAATATCTTGCCTCTTTTCTCCGCGCTCGTGAGGATATAACCACCATTGCACTTCTTGGCCCGTCCGCTAAAGAAGTAACCAGCTCCCCGGAGCTGGAAATCAGCCCCTATGCGCAGGTGCGGTCCCAGGAATGGTACCGTGAGGCGCTGGACAGCCCAGGAAGAACCTACATTTCCTCTGCAAAGGTCCAGAACCTCTTTTACGGTATCTACCCATGGGTGGTATCCATGAGCACAGCCCTTCGTGACCAGAGCAGCGGAGAACTGCTGGGGGTGCTCCTGGTGGATCTGAATTTCAACCGCATCAGGGAACTATCTGAACCGGTGATGCAGGACCCGCCGGAGTATATATTCATACTGGACAAAAACGGAGACTACGTATTCCATCCGAAGCAGCAGCTGGTGTTCAGCGGCATTATCCATGAACCCACCGAAGAAATTCTGAACATGGAGGACCATGATACTCCGCTGGAAATAGACGGCAGGAGCTACATCGGCCGCACCAGTTCCTACGCAGGCTGGAAAATTGTCTGCGTCACCGAACTGTACGCCGGCATTGACCAGTGGAGGTATGTTCAGGTTTCCTATGCTTCCATCGGACTTGTTGCATTCATTGTAGTCGGCCTCATGGCGAATGTGCTCTCCCGTTCCATTACCCATCCAGTTAAGCAGCTGTGCACCATCATGCAGTCGGTGGACAAGAACAATTTCGACATCACTGCGGAAATTGACGCCACCGACGAAATCCGTCAGCTCTCAGATGAATTCAACATCATGCTGAGCAAGATCAGGGACCTGATTGACCAGATTCACCATGAGCAGGAACTGAAAAGGAAAAGCGAACTTAAGGCGCTGCAGGCGCAGATCAACCCTCATTTTCTCTACAACACCCTTGATTCAATTATCTGGATGAGCGAGATGGGAAACAACCAGGAGGTGGTGCTGATGACCTCAGCACTGGCCAGGCTGTTCCGCATCAGCATCAGCCGCGGCCGAGAGGTCATTACCGTGAAGGATGAACTGCTCCATGTAGAAAGCTATTTGACAATTCAGAAAATGCGCTACCGGGAGCATTTCTCCTACTCCATTGATGTGGATGAGTCGATCCTGACTGCACCCTGCCTGAAAATCCTGCTGCAGCCCCTTGTGGAGAACTCCATTTACCACGGACTGAAGCATGTATCATATCAGGGGCATATCAGCATCAGGGGAAAACGGCAGCAGGGGTCGGTGGTCCTTCAGGTTGCAGACAACGGTGCCGGAATGGACCCCCAGACGTTCAATCATATGCTGTCAGAAGAGTTTGTCGGTACTGACGTAGCCCGCTCCGGTGTAGGACTGCGAAATGTCCATGAACGGCTGAAGCTCTATTTTGGGGAATCCTACGGGCTTTCGTGCAGCCGCGGAGAGCAGGAAGAAACAGTAGTGTCGGTGGTGCTTCCTGAACATGCCCGAGTTGACGAGGAGGAGATATGAAACGGGGAAACTGGCTGTATATCAGCATCATTATTGCCGCCCTTCTGTACATCATCCTTCTGAATGTGGGAGGCCTCACAAACGACAAGGACCTGCTTCGGGAGAAACGGATTATCGTCGTGCTCAAATCGGTTGCCCAGCCCATGGACTTCTGGGATGTGGTGAAAACCGGTATGGAGGAAGCGGCCAGAGAAAGCGGCGTGCAGCTAGAATTCACCGGCCCTCCCCATGAGCAGATGGTTGAAACGCAGATAGAACTGTTCTACCAGGCTGTTGAGAAACAGCCCCATATGATCATCCTGGCATCCAGCGACCTCCATCGCCTGCGGGCCCCGGTCACCTATGCCGACAGAATGGGCATACCGGTGCTTACCATGGACTCTGCAGTTGACTCTGAGATCCCCATCAGCTTTGTTGCCACCGACAATGTTGAGGCCGGAGTGAAGGCCGGAAGGGCCCTGGCTGAAATTCTTGACAAGAAGTTCCCCGACGGGAACCCCGCTGTTATGATCATGAGCCACAGCGAAGGGACCTCAACAGCCATCGACCGGGAAAAGGGGGTCAGAGAGGGCCTTGAAGGGTACAATATTATCGGCACCTGGTACTGCGACATAGATTACCAGGTTGCCTACGACCTGACCAAGGAACTGCTTACCACCCGCCCAATTGATGCCGTAGTGGGGCTCAATGAAGTTTCAACCCTTGGGGTTGCCGACGCAGTGAATGATCTTGGCCTAGGGGGGATCATTCCCATTGTCGGTTTTGACAATGCCGCCCGTGAAATGGCATATCTTGAGGCTGGGGTGCTCAATGCGGTGGTGGTCCAGCGTCCATTTAATATGGGGTATCTTTCCATCAAGCTTGCTGAAAGCCATCTTCTCGGTGAGAAGGTCGAGCCCTTTCTCAATACAGGGTCCATACTCATCACCCGGGAGAACATGTTTCGGCCTGAATACCAGGAAGTGCTGTTTCCCTACGACAAACTCACCAACTAACGGAAAATTTTACCTCTTTTCCGGAGAATTTTCCATGTATTCCCCCTCATTTCTGAGCAATACTTGAATCAGCAGAAACAATACAAGGGAGAATTGGGTTTGGGAAAAGAGATACTATCGATGAAAAGCATCGACAAACGGTTCTCTGGAGTGCATGCCCTGAAATCTGTTGATTTTTCACTTCAACGGGGTGAGATTCACGGTCTGGTGGGAGAGAACGGTGCGGGCAAATCCACCCTTATGAATGTGCTCACGGGCATCCACCAAAAGGATTCCGGTGAAATCCACTACTACAACCAGCTGCTCAATCCCAGGGGCCCCAAACATGCCATGGGACTGGGTGTCGGGATCATTCATCAGGAACTGAATATGATGTACCACCTCACGGTGGCACAGAATGTCTTTATTGGAAGAGAGTTTACCCGGTACAACGGCCTGTTTCTCGATGAAAAGAAACTGAACCGGAAAACCGAGGAACTGTTTAAGCGTCTGAATATGGACATTGATCCTGCCGAGACAATGGGCAGACTTACCGTTGGAAAGCAGCAGATGGTGGAAATTGCCAGGGCTGTCTCCCACGATCTTCATATCCTTATCCTGGATGAGCCCACTGCGGCGCTGTCAAATGCGGAAATTCGTGAACTCTTCAAGATTATGCGGGACCTTGCCAAGCAGGGTGTGGCAATGATCTACATATCCCACCGTATGGATGAAATAGGAAAAATTACTGACCGGGTTACGGTCATGCGGGACGGTGAGCATGTGGGAACACGGAAGACCGCCGATACCACCACCTCCCAGATCATCAACATGATGGTGGGGCGGGTAATATACGAGGAGCCGAAGGCTGCAAGCACCGTGCCCGCTGATGCAGAAGTCGTGCTGGAGGTGGACCGACTGAATGCCGGAAAGTTGGTCAAGGATGTGAGCTTCAAGCTTCGCCGGGGAGAAATCCTTGGATTTGCAGGGCTCATGGGTGCGGGAAGAACAGAAACCGCCAGGGCAATATTCGGGGCTGATCCGGTGCAGAGCGGCACCGTCAAGGTCTTCGGAGCGCCGGTGAGGATCAGATCTCCCCAGGATGCGGTATCATTTAAGATCGGATATCTCTCTGAGGACCGGAAGCGTTACGGTCTGGCCCTGAACCTGACGGTCAAGGAAAATGCCGTGCTTGCCTCCTACGAAAACTTCGAGAAAACACTGATGATACAGGCCAAGAAAGTTGAAAAAACTGCTGATGAGTACGTAAAGAAACTGAAAATCAAGACACCTTCACTTGACCAGATTATTAGGAACCTGTCAGGGGGAAATCAGCAGAAGGTGGTCATTGCTAAATGGCTGATCAGAAACAGCGAAATACTTATTTTCGATGAACCCACCCGGGGAATCGACGTGGGAGCAAAGAGTGAAATATACACCATGATGAACGAACTGGCGGAAGCTGGAAAATCGATCATCATGATTTCCTCGGAACTCCCGGAGGTGCTCAGAATGAGCGACCGGATCATTGTGATGTGCGAGGGACGGATAACCGGTGAACTCGACATCGCTGAAGCAAGTCAGGAATTGATTATGGAATACGCAACAAAGCGCAATCAGGAGCAGATCTGATATGGTACCAATAATAACGTTAGACACTAAAAAGATGCAGCGGTTCAAGGACAAGGGACTTCAGAAACTGCTGGCGCCCCTGGCCCTTGTGCTCATCTATCTGTTCTTCGGGATCTTCGGAAGGAACTTTTTCACCTATAATACCCTGGTGAATATCCTTGACGCATCATACTACATCGGGTTCCTTGCCCTTGGAGTAACCTTCGTGATCATCACCGGAGGAATTGACCTGTCTGTGGGGACCGTGATGATGTGCGCAGCCATTGCCGGAGGAACTGCATACCGGACATGGGGATGGCCAATGGGGGCTTCCCTGCTGCTGATTCTTGCAGTAGCCATAGCCTTCGGATTCTTCAACGGCTTTATGGTCGCTAAGCTGAAGCTTCCTCCGTTTATTGCAACCCTGGGAACCATGATGATATCCATGGGAACCGGGTCAATTATTTCCAATGTACGAAGCGCCGCATTTCCTCCCAGGACCGATCCTTCAGGATGGTTCAGGAACATTTTCAAGATTATTACCCCTGAGCGGCTTTCAATTCCCACAGGAGCCATAGTGCTGATTGCGGTGACCGTCATCTTTCACATCATACTCACCCGTACCCGAATGGGGCGGTATATATTTGCCATCGGCAGCAATATGGAAGCTGCCCGGCTTTCCGGGGTGAATGTTGAACGGTGGCAGATGTCGGCCTATGTGGTCAGCGGGGTTGCCGCAGGCATCAGCGGGATATCATTTCCAGCGGTGTACACCACTGTGATGCCCGCCCAGGGACAGGGATTCGAGCTCTTTGCCATTGCCGGCGCAGTCATCGGCGGCACATCCCTCTCCGGAGGTATGGGTTCTGTCTTCGGCACCCTTATCGGAGTTTTTATTATGGCAGTGCTGAGAAACGGCCTGCCGGCAATGAACCTGCAGGCCCATTATCAGACATTCTTCACCGGGGTAGTGGTCATCGGAGCGGTGCTCCTTGACATGTACCGGACCAGAAAGGCCTCGGAGGTGAAGGTGCTGACCCCTGCGGACGCATTTAAAAGCGAAAAGCTTGAACAGATCAGCAGGAAGAAACAGCAGTATTCAGCAGCAAAAAAGAAGCAGGACAGCAAGGAAGCTGAATCACTGAAAAAAGAAATTCTTTCAATGCAGCGTGATCTGAAGGTCACCTTCAAGAAGATGAAGTCAGAGGAAAAGGCAGAAGCTGCACGGCTGCTCCAGGAGGAGAAGGAAGCTGAACAGAAGTTCAAGGAGATGATCAAGAACGAGCAGAAACAGATGTCCAATGAATAACTATGTGCATTCCACACCGGAGGGAATCTCCGGTGCAGTAAATACGATACTACTATGTAAGGAGGATTACATGAGTATTTCTAGGAAAATGGTTTTTACCGCAGTTGTGATGCTGCTGGCTGTCGTGATTGCGATGCCGGTCTTTGCAGCTGGAGCCCGTGAAGACAAGCCCTACATCGCTGTGGTGTCCAAGGGTGAACAGCACGACTTCTGGCAGCAGGTCCGCCTCGGCGCTTCCGCTGCAGCAGATGAGTACGGTGTAGAGATCACCTTTGAAGGCCCCCCTTCAGAAAGTGATGTGTCAATCCAGGTTGAGATGCTCAACAGCGCCATTGCACGGGGCCCCGTAGCAGTAGCTCTGGCGGCACTGGATACAAATGCCGTGACTGACCAGCTCATTTCACTTCAGGCACAGAACATCCCTGTGGTTGGGTTCGACTCCGGAGTACCGGATGCTCCTCCGGGATCAATTGTGGCAAATGCTTCAACTAACAACTTTGCAGCTGCGGGACTTGCAGCAGAGCACATGTTCAAAGCCCTTGAATCTGATATCCGCAATGCTACCGCAGCAAACCCTGTACGCATCGTTGTCTTCAACCAGGATGCACGGGGTGAATCACTCCTGAGCCGCGGCCGGGGATTCCGCGACACCATGGTTGATCTTATCATCGACAATACTCCCCATACTGCTGCAGACCTCCAGGTAACCGGCAACCCCGCATTTGTTGCCAGCCACAACCCCACCGGCGGAAACAAGGTGATCATTGAAATGGCTGTTCCTGCCTCTGCAGATGCCCAGGATACCACTGCCATGGCACAGTCCGTACTGAACCGAGTTCAGGGCGACAACATCAAGGGTATTTTTATGAGCAATGAGGGAACGGTAGTCGGACTGCTTGCAGCTACTGATGACGGTGCTGCCCTTCCTGCTGAATATCCCGGACTGATTGCCATCGGCTTTGACGCCGGCCGTGCACAGAAAGCAGCGGTACGCAACCAGTACTTTCTCGGTTCCATTACCCAGGATCCCTTTCAGATCGGTTTCCAGGCTGTGCGGCTTGCAAATGAATCCCGCCTCGGCAATCCGGTTGAAGATGTGGATACCGGAGCACGGTTCTACAACTACGCCAACATGGATGATCCAGAAATTGAAGGCTTGATCTACGACTGATGCTCACAGGTCATACTTACCTGCCCGGCTTGCTGCAAGCCGGGTTTCTTTTTGCCCTGTAGTTTATACCCTGTTTCTCGTTTACAAGCTATGTTTCCGGTGATAACCTCATGATACACTGGAAGCTGCAATATGAAAAACCAATGGTCTGCAGCTCTCATCAGATGGTGCGGAGCACTTCTGCTCTTACTTACAGTCCTCGGTGTACTGCTTTCATGGCTGCTTGTCGGCAGCACCGACAGATACATGAAAGAACAGCTGCTGGTTCAGGCGCATACCCACGCTGAAACCATTCCACTATCTTATCTGAAGACGCTCTCACAGAGCTTTGATGTTCAAAAACACTCTGAATACCATGTGATCAAGAATTTCCTCATTGCTTCAGCCCATGCTTCTGATGCTGCTAAGTCTTTCTATCTGCTGCACAGGAAGAATGACGGCACCGTGCAGGTGCTTGTCGACAGCACACCGAATGAAGATCCCTATGAAGCATGTTCGGGGCTATCCTCCGCTGATATCATAAAAGCATTTGATGCTGCGGCATCTGCTGTGCATGGACCGGTCAGCGGAATTCTTGGGGAGTGCATTTCTGT
>PWNW01000209.1 GCA_003557605.1 Spirochaetaceae bacterium | reverse complement strand
CATACCGCTGTTCATCATCGCAGAATAGCGGTGCCTTTGTCACTTCGTGGGTGCGTCATGAAGCCCTGATGCACCACCAGGAGGGACACGTTCCTTCCCCTGCACCTAAATAATCTCAGCTTCTCATCAGAAAAAACTCTTTTGCATACTGCGGCATTTGATACATACCGTAGATGCGTTTGTCCTGATTTTTTTACGTTCTCCCGTTGAGGTTTTCTCTCTTCAGGTCTACAATGAACAGGTGATGGAAACTCATACACATGGAGGAGCAGATGAGCGAAAAAAAACATCCCTTGACAACCGCTGCAGGCGCACCGGTTGTGGACAACCAGAATTCCGTAACGGCAGGGCCCAGGGGCCCGATGCTGCTGCAGGATGTATGGTATCTCGAGAAGCTTGCGCACTTTGACCGGGAGGTCATTCCCGAGCGCAGAATGCATGCAAAAGGATCCGGTGCCTTCGGGAATTTTACCGTGACTCATGACATTTCCAAGTATACCAGGGCGAAGATGTTCTCTGAAGTTGGGAAAAAAACTGATGTATTCGCCAGGTTTTCAACGGTTGCAGGAGAACGGGGAGCTGCGGATGCTGAACGGGACATCAGGGGTTTTGCGGTTAAGTTCTATACCGAAGAGGGCAACTGGGACCTGGTGGGAAACAACACACCCGTGTTCTTTCTCAGAGACCCGATGAAGTTTCCCGACTTGAACCATGCAGTAAAGCGTGATCCCAGGACCAACCTGAGAAACGCAAATACCAACTGGGACTTCTGGAGCTCCCTCCCCGAGGCGCTTCACCAGGTCACCATTACCATGAGCGACCGGGGCATTCCCCTTACCTACCGGCACATGAACGGATACGGAAGCCACACCTTCAGCATGATTAACGCTGAAAATGAGCGGGTATGGGTCAAGTTCCACCTTAAAACCCAGCAGGGAATTAAGAATCTCACTGACCAGGAAGCAGAAGATATTGTCGGAAAGGACCGGGAAAGTCACCAGAGGGACCTCTATGAAAGCATTGAAAAGGGAGAGTATCCCCGATGGACCATGTACATCCAGGTGATGACCGAAGAGCAGGCTGATGCGATGCCCTACAACCCCTTCGACCTGACGAAGGTCTGGTACAAAAACGAGTTCCCGCTGATCGAAGTGGGGTATCTGGAACTGAACAAAAACCCGGAGAACTACTTTGCCGATGTGGAGCAGGCTGCTTTCAATCCTGCCCATATCGTGCCGGGCATCGGTTTCTCACCCGACAAAATGCTCCAGGGCAGACTCTTTTCCTACGGCGACGCACAGCGCTATCGCCTCGGCGTCAATCACCACCAGATTCCGGTAAATGCACCCCGGTGTCCCCACAACAGCTATCACCGTGACGGACAGATGCGGGTGAACAGCAATGCCGGCAGCACCATCGGGTATGAACCTAACAGTTACGGAAAATGGCAGGAGCAGCCTGATTTCAGCGAACCCCCATTGAAGCTCAAGGGCGATGCATACCACTGGAACTTCCGGGAGGATGATTCTGACTACTACACCCAGCCGGGCAAACTTTTTCAGATGATGTCCCCTGAACAGAAGCAGGTGCTTTTTGAAAACACCGCCAGGAACATGGGCGACAGCGAAGATATGATAAAAATCAGGCACATTAAAAACTGCATGCAGGCAGATCCGGAATACGGAAAAGGGGTTGCCGAAGCCCTCGGCATCCCGCTGGATGCGGTGAAGTAACCATCCATGCCGGGGATGAAACACCTCCCCGGCATCGTTTTTTTTTTACAGTTCCGGCTTCCTGCAGGTAAACACCGTCAGGGGGTATGATCCTTCCTCAAGCAGGAAGGGATCATAGAGGGAATCAAGCCGGTGCTCCTTCACATCAAAATGAAATGAACGAAACAGTTCCATCCAGAGACTTCGGGAGTGAAGTCCCAGGGTATGGATGTCCGTGATGATCTCCAGGTGTCCCTGCTTTCTGATCAGATAGACCATTACCGCTTCATACCGTTCTCCCTGGTTTCCGCAGATATGGTTGTTCTCAAAGACAGTGATTTCAGTATCATCAAGAAAACCGCTGTAGGCAAAGTTGTTGTTCCGGAACTCCTCCCTGGTGTGACATACAATCAGCAGCACCCCGCCCGGTTTCAGGTGAATCTCCGCAGAAGTAACCGCACGGACCAGATCATCCTCACTGACCATGTATCCCGCTGAATCAGGAATCATCACCGCATCAAAGGTTTTCTTGAGCCGTACATCCCTCATGTCTCCGACATGGTATTCCACCTCGGGATTGAGCTTTTTTGCCTGGTCAACCATCCCCCTGCTGATATCAACACCGGTGATTCTGACACGGGACTTCAGGTTGAAGTCATCCAGCCCGGCTCCGGAGCCCAGATGCAGCAGCGACGCCGGTTCTCTGTCACTGTGCTCACAGAGATATTTCCAGTATGCATCACTAACTTCCCGAAAGGACCCCGGGGGTGAGATGACTGGTTCCGTCCATGCAAGATCTTCATAGCTTATCCAATGGGATTTCATCATGAACAATTCTACCACACATAGAGCCTGACGGCAGTGTCTATTTCGGGGTGCTTTTTTTCCTGTTTCAAGGTACTATAGCAGTATGGACGAGGTGCACATATCACCATACAGCGCACGATGGGCCCAGTGGTTCACCGAAGAGGCAGCTTTGCTTCGGACGGTATTGGGAGACCAGGCGCTGAGAATTGACCATATCGGCTCCACCAGCATCCCCGGACTTTCTGCAAAACCGGTGCTGGATATCCAGGTCTCCCTTGCTTTCATTGAACCGGTGACGGCGTACCTGGGGAATCTTGAACAGCTGGGGTACCGATGGATCAGGGAAAATCCCGAAAAGACCAAGCGGTTTTTTCTTAAGATCTCTGATGCGGGGCGGGTACATCTTCACGGGAGAAACATCGGCACCTGGCATCAGCAGTTTCCCCTGCTCTTCCGGGATTATCTTCGGCAGCACCCTGATGCCTGCAGCATATATGCATCGGAGAAACGCCGCCTAGCGGCAGCGTACCAAAACAACCGCCTCGCTTATATGGAGGCAAAGAACCAAATATTCTGGCATATACAGTATCTTGCGGACCGGTGGGCATCCGAAACCGGATGGGAAACCGGCCCTTCAGACGCATAGGAGAACACCATGAAACGATCTCTCGGATATCTGCTGACTGCTGCAGCGGTACTGATTCTGCTTTCCTCATGTCTTCCTTCACAGGTGATGACGCCAGGGGACAGACCCGCAGGGTTTCTGTTCGGCATCTGGCACGGATGGCTGGCTCCCATCTCCCTGATCGTGGCGCTGTTTCAGCCTGAAACCACCATCTACCAGGCCCATAACACCGGGTGGTGGTATGATTTCGGCTATTACATAGCTATCATCAGCGGATTCGGAGGCATATCGCTGTTCAGGAAGAAAAGCAAGTCCTCATCATCCTGAAGATGATGCATCACAGAACTGCAGTTCTCGGCGTGACAGGTACGGCCTATGGAACATTACAACTCGATGAAGACCTGTATATGCTCATGTACCCGTACCTGCCGAAGGAGAAGAAAAACCGATTCTCTGGAATCCAAGGGGGAGGTAAACCGTGATACAATAGCAGTACCAGCCTGTTGTGCATCATAGGACATATCAAGGAGGTATGGAATATGAGAATGGAGCGTCTTCCTGCATCAGAATTTGAAAGGCGGGTACATGCAGTCCAGGAATCACTGCAGAAGCACCGCATTGATCTTTTGATAACCTACAGCAGCGAAGGAGAGTCTGCTTCCTGCAGATATCTTACCGATTTCTGGCCGTTCTTCGATTTTGCCAGTGTACTGGTTCCTGCAGAGGGAAGCACAGCCCTGGTCACCGGAGGGCCTGAATCCTTTGACTACGCAGAAACGGTCTCCAGGGCTGAGAAGATATTTATTAACCCGCTGTATGTTGAGGTATCTGCTCCCCAGTGGGTGCAGGGAGGTGAAGGAGAGAACTTCAAAGAGATTTTCAGCAAAGTATGCACCAGAACTCCGAAGAGAATCGGCATCACCGACTGGAGCATCTTTCCTTCACAGATTATGGTACAAATCCGTGAGGCCGCCCCTGATGCACAGATTATCCCCGCCGATGATATCCTGCTGGGAGTTCGT
>PWNW01000123.1 GCA_003557605.1 Spirochaetaceae bacterium | reverse complement strand
TACCTGTCAAATCCGGAAATAATATGTCCGAACTCCTCTCCCTTCGGGGTGCGTGCAAGCACCTCCCTGAGGCTCATCTCTTCTGCGGTCTGCAGGGGGGTGAACCGGTCAGCATCGGGATCACCCGCACGGTAGCGCACCGGATAGGTTATCAGGCTGCTGCGGTAGACCCCCATGGCTATGGCGCTTCGCTTCCGTCCGTAGTTCCAGCACAGTTTCTCCTGGGTCTGGATCAGGTCCTTCAGCGTCGGCTCATCCACCGCCTTCCCGGTTGCGCAGAAAGCTGCAATATAGGGCCTCACATCCTTGAGCTTCGGATCAACGGTTACCGTTCTCTCTCCAGTGTCAAAAGATTCATCGGCGGTGGAGAAAAAATCATAGAGGACAGGATCAGCTCCCTCATAGGTCCTCAGCTGCCGCACCAGCCCTGCAGTTGACCACAGGTCGGGGCGGTTGGTGTCATTCAGCTCTATCTTCAGGACTGCTCCATCCTCATCTTTTCCGTCAAGTTCAGCCTTGGCTGCAGTGAGCAGCAGTTCCAGTTCATCATCGCTATACTGCTTTCCCATGCTGGCATAAAACCTTTGGGCATCAACTTCAATTTTCGGCATCTACTTCCCCCTTCTCAGTCTGACCCGTTCGATGTCGGGCGTAAAAAGCTCCCTCAGGTCATTGAGACCGAGATGCATCAGCGCCATCCGGTCAATTCCCAGTCCCCATGCCAGCACGGGCACGTCAATTCCCAGGGACTGCGAAACCTCGGGACGGAAGATTCCGCTTCCCCCCAGCTCAAACCATCCCAGTTTCGGGTGCTTGATATGAACCTCGATGGAGGGTTCTGTGAAGGGAAAATAACCGGGGACATACCGTACCTCTTCTGCTCCCGCCACCTCTTCGGCAAACATCTTGAGCAGTCCCAGCAGGGTCCGGAGGTTCACCTCCTTGCCCAAAACAATCCCCTCGGTCTGGTAGAAGTCTGCACCATGGGTTGCATCCACCTGGTCATACCGGAAGCAGCGCAGGATGCCGAAATACTTCCCCGGCACATGGGCCCTGGGAAGGGTCTTGGCGGACATGACCGTTCCCTGGCTCCTGAGGATCTGCCTTCTGGTGAAGTCCCGGTCAAAGCCGTAGCCCCATCCCCTGCTTCCGGTCTTCCATCCGTTTTCATGGGCCGATGCCACCTGGTCCAGGTAAGGCTGTTCAATCTCCCGTGCATGGGAAGGTTGCTTTACATAGTATACGTCATGGATGTCCCTGGCACTGTGGAACTGGGGCATGAACAGCGCATCGCCGTTCCAGAACTCCGTCTCCACCAAAGGCCCGTCAAACTCCTCGAAGCCCAGGGACATCAGCTTGTCCTTTACCCAGGTAAGATATGCATTGTAGGGGTTTCTTCTTCCCAAAAGCACCCTGGCAGGGGGTGAGGTGACGCTGTAGGATCTGAAGGCGCCCTTTCTCCAGCTGCCGTCGGCAAGCATCTCCTGGGTGAGGGCACCCAGCTCATCACCGGTGATGTCAGCGGACAGCAGCGCGTCCCGGTACTGCTCACCGAGTTTTGTGAGACCGTAGATCACCTCTTCGCGCTCCACCGCCTTGAAGGGGGAAGCCGCTGCTCCACGCTTTTTGCTGTGCCCCCTGATGACCTTCTGCTGGATAGGATTCAATGTCTCCTCATCAATAATCCCTTCCATGCCCTTTGCAAGAAGCTCCCGGGCGGTAAGCACATCCTCGGGGAGATCATCCGTCTTCAGGACCACCTGCTTAAGCTCATTCATGGCAAGCACGCCCTGCTTGGCCAGCTGTCCGTAGGCTGAACCGATGTCCCGGTCCTCAAGCCCCAGAGCCTGGGCAATCTGCGGGAGGGTCAGTCCCTCGCCCTTCTCAATGAATTCCTTTGCAAGGCGAAACATCTGCTCACTGGGCAAACCACGTTCGGCAAAAGCCCGGCCGAGATCGGTGAGCTCATAAAACATCCGTGTCCGGCGCTGCGTCTCGGTGATGCACCCCTTCGCAGCAAGCCAGCTGAATGCCTGATTGCACTGTCCAATATTAAACCCCAGAACGCTGACCACCTTCTCGGTAGTGATGCTCTCCCCGCTGCGGACAAGCCGCAGAACCTTGACTTCCAGGGGATGAAGGTTTTTTACATCGATATCCATGAAATCTTACTCCTGATGAGGACTTCCCGCAGGTATATGCATACCCCACTGGAAATTTCAACCAATTGTACCGATAACGAAGGGAAAAATAAAGGGGGGGCTCCCAGCTGTGCCGGGCTTTTACCAGGTTGTTTCACATTTCAGTTTTTCTGCAACATTTTTTGTATTCTGATGTTGCATTACTTCAATATTTTCGCTATAAGTAGGCATGCGCCGCAGAACATTACGATTATCTGTTGCAGACATGGAGACCATTCACATCAAGCTCCCTGGCACCTTCGGGAGCTGAGCTTCACGCGGAACCCCGGATCATGCCGGGGATTTTTTGTTTCTGCACCAAAGACAGAGGTTATATGGATTTCACCAGGGAAGTATTTGATCTATCGGGAAAAACAGATCAGCAGCTTGCAGATCTCTTTGCGAGGCATCTCATCGGACTTACCCCCGAAGAGGGAAGAAAACTGCAGGAGCAGATTCTCCGCCGTCCTCCCTCGCTTGCAGAACTGACCCTGTTCAGCATTGAAGGGTCGGAGCACTGCTCATACAAAAGCAGCCGTCCCTATTTAGACCGGTTCGTTACCGACGGGGAAGATGTGATCCTCGGAGCCAAGGAGGATGCCGGGGTGGTACGGGTCGCACGGGATAATTCAGGAACAGGATACTGCGTGGTGATGAGCCATGAATCCCATAACCACCCCAGCCAGGTCGTGCCCTATGAGGGGGCTGCCACCGGGGTGGGGGGCAACGTCAGGGACGTATGCTGCATGGGAGCTGAGGTGATCGCCCTGGCTGACGATCTTCGTTTCGGCACCCTTGATTCTCCGAAGACCAGACGGCTCTTTGAGGAGGTGGTATCAGGCATTGCCGGGTACGGCAACCCCATCGGGGTTCCGTCCATTGCAGGGGGACTGCAGTTTGACCCCGGATACCAGGACAACTGCCTGGTGACAGTGGTCACCCTGGGAATTCTCCGGGAGGACAGGATCATCCACTCCTATGCGCCTGAAAACTCCGACGGATACGACCTGATCCTCACAGGAAAACCCACAGACAACAGCGGATTCGGAGGGGCCAGCTTCGCCAGCTTTGAGCTGGAGGAGGAAAAGCACGAACAGAACAAAGGGGCCGTACAGGAGCCCAACGCCTTTCTCGGACGGCATATGATCCAGTCTTCGATCTCCCTGTTCCGGAAGCTTGCGGACATGGATATGCTCTCCCGGGTGGGGTTCAAGGATCTCGGTGCAGGGGGAATCGCCTGCGCCAGCGTGGAGCTCGCAGACGAAGGAGGGTGCGGCGCCGTGGTGAACCTTGATTTGGTCCACACCTCCATGGAGGGACTTGCTCCCCATGTAGTCCTCTGCGCAGAAACCCAGGAGCGCTACATGTGGGTTTCCCCTCCAGAACTGACCCAGCTCATCCTGGACCACTACAACCGGGAGTTTGCCCTTCCGGAGGTATCCCGGGGAGCCTGCGCCAGGGTCATCGGCCGCATCACCCGGGAACCAAGATATGTGGTGACATCGGGAGACCTCACCATAGTCGATGCACCGGCGCCGGATGTCACCAGGGGGTTTCTCTATCACCGGAAGACTTCACAGATCCAGATGCCCCAGGACAGGGAGCTCATCCTGGATGAGCCGAAGGATTACGGAGAGATGCTGCGCTCACTGCTATCCCATGAGAACATCGCCTCCCGCCATCGTGTCTTCGACAGCTACGACAAGCAGGTGCAGGGCCGCACCGCGGTAGAAGCAGGACGATCCGATGCAGGAATCCTCTGTCCCTTCAATTCCCATGAATACCCTGAGGAAATCCGCAGCTGCGGCATCACCCTCACCACCGACCAGAATCCGAGGATCAACCGCCATGACCCCTCCCTTGGAGCAGCCATGGCGGTGATAGAAACGGTGACAAACACCGCAGCTTCGGGGGCCCGCCCGGCAGCCCTCACCGACTGCCTATGCTACGGCAACCCGGAGAAGCCCGACCAGATGGCCCAGTTTGCCG
>PWNW01000090.1 GCA_003557605.1 Spirochaetaceae bacterium | reverse complement strand
TAGTACCACACCTCTGGAAGAAATGCCACAAAAATATGAAATTATATGTAATACAACGCTTTAGTAGATACTGATTGGCGGAGATCTATTTGAGTGTACAAAAAGTTGGGAAGTTCACAATATAGATGTACACAATTGTTAAAAAATTTTAAGAACCTATCATATCAGTACCCCTTGCTCCAGTCAGGTTCAATATCTGCTGCATTTTCCTCAGAAATGTAGTAGTCTGTCCGCAGAAGCTGATGTATGGAAGTCGGCACCAGCGGCGTAACCGGTCCGTGGGCCACCAGCCGGGTAATATACCGCTGCCAGCTCGTTGATGTCCCATGCACAGTTATGGAGCTGTTGTCCATCCGGTACTTCGCCCCGACAACATCCTTCGGACCTATGGTGAATGCCTTCGGGGGCACCATAGATAAATCCCCGCTCTTTCCGAAAAACCCGTGCATGGAGTTCTGCGCCAAGGTATAGGGACTCAACGTGACTATCCGGGATCCCATCTCCATCCACTGTTCAAGGCTTTCCGCCTGAAACTCCGGTGCATCAGGCTCTACAAAAGCCAGATGCCCCGTCCAGCCCGGTCCGGTATAGCAGGCATCCGCTCCACCCATATCTGCAAGCATCTTGCTGTAGTCACTGCAGTTCTCAGTGGTCGGTCCGACTATCTGCTCCCGGGGAGGACGCAGCTCTTCATCAATTGCATAGTAGAAATACTTCAGCAATGAATAAATAAACCCGTACTTCCAGGTGTCTGGTGCAATATTGCCCTGCTCATCGGCATACTCATCAAGGGCAAAAACCCATACATTCCGGCAGCTGACCTTCAAGGTGTTGATCAGATGGGCGACCTGCCAGTAAGCCGGTGCAGGGTTTGGAAACATAAACACCACCGGCTTATCCTCAACATCGGAGCGGTAAATTCTTGCAAAGATATCAGAGATGAAGATATGTCCAATCTTCTCTGCAGGCAGCACCTTGATGCGGAAGTCCGGATTGCTGTGTTTCTCAATATCCTCACGCTTGATGTTTCTCACACGTTCAATGACTTCCATATCCTGAAAGGGAACCCAGCTGGAAGGTTTGTAGGTAAATTCACTCATTGAAGACTCCTTAAGCCAAATTATTTTATTTTTTCACAGCAGCAGGCTGCGTAAAATGACGTGTCCAGAATGAAGGGTTCACCACCTCCACCGGTACTTCACTGAACTCCTGTTCTATCACCCTTCTTGCCTCATCCGGCAAAGGAGGAGTCTGCATAAGCTCAATGTTTTCCCTCAGCTGGGAAAGAGCATCAACCCCGACAATGGTGACATCAACTTCACTGGAACCAAGCACATAAGAAAAGGCAAGCTCCTTGATGCTCATATCCCAGGATTCAGCCAGTTCGTGAAACCGCTTAAGAAACGGCACAGCATCCTTCACCTTTTCTGCCGCCTTCTTCGGATCCATCAGCAGCAGTCCCTGAAGATATGCGCTTCTGGTAATTACTGTGACGTTGTTCTTTTTTTCAAAAAACCCTGACTGCTTCCAGCGCTGATCCAGAATATTATAGGGGATCTGGAGGGCCGTCACATACTTGTCATCCAAAGCCTCGATGGCCTCATGGGGACCGTTGCCGATGGAAATACCCAGCTTCTGAATCAGTCCCTGATCCCTTCGCTCCTGAACAACCTGCCATATCAGATGGTCCTTCCAGGTATAATAGTCAAAATTATGCAGCAGGTACAGAGGAACAGCATCAAGACCTAAGGCATCAAGGCTTCCGTTGACAGAAGCATCAATCTCTTCAATAAGACTGCGGTCATCTAAATCACGGAAATTTGCCGGCAGATCCAGTTTCGTACAGATGGTGAAATCCTTCTCCACTTCACGCACCGCCCGGCCGATGACCTCTTCACTGTTTCCGTAGTTTCTCGAAGTATCAAGAAAAGTGATTCCGTATGCATGGGCAAGGTTCAGAATTTCACACACTTCCTTAAAACTCACCTGACCGGTGGTGTTGTTAATGCCGTATGCCTGCCCAAACTGCACCGTACCGAGTCCAAGCCTTGAAAATGATGAGGGGCTTACCATATTCTTCTCCAAATTTTAAATTATTTTTGATTATATCTTATAACATTGTAATATTATAACCAACATCATATGGTACCATAATTCTTTTGTCAATGAAAAGAAACCGTAACGTGGCTAGTGCTCATGCCCAAAATGATAATTTGGAGGTCCTATCCGAATCGTGACATTGCACCAAGAAATTTTTCATGTTTCTGCAATGCGAAACTGTTTTGCTTCAGTCAATCCGAAAACGCCTCCAGAGAATCCTGCTTACCCCTTCATGCTCATACCAGAAGCTCAGCATCCAATCGCCGTCATGTAATTTCAATGCTGAGGGCTGCCCGAATTTCAGGTACGCAAACACCTCATGCCGGGATGCATCTGGAGAAAAGGGTTCGGGTTCCCATATCATCCGGCGGGAAATTTCATGCCAGGAATCATGGGAAACTTCAGCAATGCAGGCAAGAATACCAGGATGATCAGTATCCCTGCGGATGCAGTGCAGGGAAAGAACCCGGTTGTCCCCGAGGTAATGAATACTTGCCGCCTGTCCCATGATTCCCGTCGATATCGGGCTGCCGAATGTTTTCCCGTAATCTGTTGAGAGGGAAATATGATTCGGGTACCTGGTTCCCTTCATGATATCCTCAACCCAGGAAATAACAATCACCTCTCCTTTCTCCATTTCACAAGCACGCTGCTCCCAGGTGCAGGTGCTTTTTTCCGGGAACCTCATGGTTACTGCAGCATCATTCCAGGTCTTTCCCTCATCTTCTGAACGCAGCATGCGGCCGTAGGTTCCCGACTCTGTGCGGCCTTGCCAATCCAGGAAATTTGCAATAGGAGAAACCCAATGGCCGTTTGACAGTACTGTCAACGGTGCAGATGCTTCAACCGGTTCAGCAAAGCTGACAGGAACAGCAGCTGGACTGCAGAAGGTCTTTCCATAGTCTTCTGAAAGCAGAAAAAATACCTCATCATCAAGAACCCCGCCGGTATCGGGATTTCCCACAGGAACCTCGGGATCATCACGAAAGAATCGGTACCCGAAGGCAGCTATTCTGCCGTTGCCAAGGTACGTAAGCTTACAGCTGTCAGTTGCAGGGCGCTTCTCACCTGTCCCGTCCAGCAGCCGTCTTGGAATCCCCCAGGTTCTCCCTCCGTCACTGCTTGAAGATACCATGGTGGAGGCATCAATACTGTCCATTGATCTGCCGGTCACAAAGGCAGCAAGAAGATCAGAACTGCTGAGCTCAATTACATGGGGAAAATACCCATTGAGCCTGCCTGCTTTTCCCTCAAGGTCTTCAAAGATAATACCCGATTCAGTCATGGAGAATGTGTCCATCTCGTTCCTCCAGAAGCTGTAAACAGCAGAATCTCAGTTTTTCATGGCAGCCCCGCTATATGAAAAGCTTATTCCTGAAGCCACTGGGGATACTGTTTTTGCAGAAAACTTCGGTACTGCATATATTGTTCTTCAGTTGATGTCTGGTAAGGAGGAAGCAGTCTGAGGGGAAACTGGGGATCAAGAATTTTTGAGAACACCTTATCGTATGCTCCGTCAATCCTGCCCGGACCCATGATCTTAATATATTTCCGCAATATGCTGCTGAGTTCCTGCATATACCGTGTTATTTGTTCTGTATCCTTGCGTCTTCCAGCATGAAAATATTTCCAGGCCCGTTGAAAGCTTGAGCTGCCAAGAGAAATAAGATACCCGAATTCTCCAAATATGCTCCCGATTCCGTAGTTTCTCTCACCAAGGAAAAACTGGAGGGGAGAATCACCGGCTGCCATCTCCTGCATGGAAGGAATATCAGCACTGGTAAATTTGGCTCCCCCAAGGTTAGGTATTTCTTCAGCAAGGGATATAAACTCACCAACGCTCAAAAGGCGCTTTGTCCGCATGAGGTTATAGACAAGAAATCTGCAGTCAGAATACTGATCGCACACTCTATGGAAAAAATCCCTCATTTCATCATCGGAAAGGGCGCCCCAACTGGGTAGGGATATTTGAAAATCCCGAATACCTTGGTCATAGGCATACTCAATGCGTTCAACCATTGTTTGAAGCGACAAGCTGATAACACCCACCATAGGATGCAGGTCCTGCCCCTG
>PWNW01000095.1 GCA_003557605.1 Spirochaetaceae bacterium | reverse complement strand
GTTAGGACCACCGCCGCTGCATGCAGGTACCTGCCGTCACTGTTCTGCACCAGTTCAAGAATCTCAGCATCCAGCAGATGGGTGACAAATATTACCGATCCCGAGGAAAGACGTGCTTCCCTCCGAAGCATCTCATAGTATCGGACCGGAGAAACCGATGAGTGAAAAAACAGCATAATGGTGCTTTTGAGGAATTGAGTGAACCCTGCCTCATCTCCAGGGGAAAAGTATATCGTTCTGCCGTCGGCAGTCAGCACCGCAGGTACCTGATGGTCCAGGTAGTATTTCAGCAGTGATACGGTAATTTCAATAGAAGAATCCTCAATATCTAAAGCTGCATCTGCTATTGAGGCAGGAACTTGACGCATATCAAGGCAGATGATGACAGCCTGCTGGGCGGAGGTGTCATACTCCCGTACCAGGGGTTCTCCGAAAAGAGCCATCTTCTGCCAGGAGACATGCCTGATATCATCATCATGCTGATACGGGCGCAGTTCTCGGTAGAGGGTCCAGTCAGCTTCTGTTCCCCACTTGGGGCTTTGGGCTGCGGTCTTTACCGAACCGTACCCGAGAAATGCCCTCTGGAGCTGAATGATCCGGGGGTACACATAGAAGGTTCGGTTGAATACCGGAAAGGTAAAAGCAGCCCAGCCGAAAATGTCCCATACAATGAGCTGTGATAATCCCACTGTGTACACCCCGCGATAGGGACAGCGTACATCATACTGTATCTGCAAGCTTTTTCTTGCCCCAAGCTGGAGGGTTCTAGTTTCCATTCCCAGCTCTGAGCGGCCAATATGAAATGAAGCAGTGATACGGCATGTGGGAATAAAAAACTCATTGGTTAAGCCCAGCTGATACTCCACCACCTCACCCTTCACAGGATGGTCCCGGGAAAACTCTTGACTGTAGCGTAAAAAAAGCCGAGTGGAAGCTGCCTGGAGGAATGAAAGAATCGGCAGCAGCAGGAGGAAAAACCAAATTATCAGCAGCTGGCCGCCCAGATATACCCCTGCAAGATATGAAATCAGCAGTACGAATCCGTAGAGAATAGTACGTCCCAGCCGGATGCGAAGCGGCCAGTCTATGATATCCCTGAGGGAAGCGATACGCTGGATAGTACCTCCTTCACTATGTCTGATGCACTGATTTGTTCCATACGCACTTCAGGTGAAAGAATGATCCGATGGGAGAGCACGGAGGCCGCCGCAGCTGAGATATCCTCAGGGATGACAAAATCCCTGCCATGCATAAGTGCAGAAGCTTGTGCGGCCCTGAGCAGGTGGCTTGATGCCCGGGGGCTCATACCCAGCCGCACAAGCGGATGCTTCCGTGTAGTGCTGGAAATGTCAACCACATAGTGCTTGATCTTCTCATGTACCCGGACCTGCAGCACCGCATCCCGGGCTTGTCCGATATCATTCGGAGACGTGACAGCTTTGATCAGAGAAAAGGGATCACCATGCTCCATCAGATCCAGGATCGTGACTTCACTGTCAGCATCAGGATATCCCAGGGAGACTGACAGACCAAACCGGTCAAGCTGGTTCTCCGGGAGACGGAAGGTTCCTGCAAACTGAAGAGGATTCTGTGTAGCCATGAGAAAAAACGGATGGGGGAGGGGATAGGTTTTACCGTCAACTGATACGGAACCTTCCTGCATGGATTCCAGCAGTGCTGACTGGGTCCGCTCAGAGGCCCGGTTCAGTTCATCTGCAAGAATGAACTGATGCATAATTGCCCCAGGTTTGTAGAAGAACTCCCGTTTCTCCTGGGACCATGCGGTAATACCGGTGATGTCCCCAGGCATGAGATCAGGAGAAAACTGTATCCTTGCAAAGTCCATCCCCGATGCCGAAGCAATGGAACGTGCCAAGGTGGTTTTCCCTACCCCTGGAATATCTTCTATCAGCACATGAAGTCCCGCAAGAAACCCGATAAGCACTGTATGAATTACATCCTGGGTTCCGACAAAGGCTTTCTCTATTTCCTTCTGCAGCACTCCAGTCAGTCCCTGTACTTGGGATATCATGTGTTTATCCATAACACCATGATAGAAAATTCATGCCCCCAGGTCAATGCCATAGGTATTTGCCTGCAGAGTACTGTGATAAAGGATTCAGTCCTTGTCGAAGAGAATAGTGATGATTTCAGGTGACATACCACGGGGTAAGCCCCGTGGCTTCTCGTTTCAATGACTGACGCAACCGTCTGTCTCCACGAGCGTAATAGATTCGGGGAAGCCCTCCCCTATCAAATTTTGTTTATCAAACGCAAAATCTCTTATGTTACATGCTGCCAAAAAATCTCTATTGTGTTCAGCACCACAATCACATATCCATTTTCTATCAGACAAAGTGAGGTTTCATAGAAACCTATAGTGACAGCTAATGAAGCTACTCTTCTGCTGGAAACGACTTCAGTATCAAGGCTTCAAACAGCCAATCGGTACAACATACACTCCATCTTCTCTACGGTGGGCAAATCCTGTTCCTGTCAGAACCATGAGAAAATCTGGAATCTTCTGATTTGAAGCTGCTATTTTCTTTTCCAGCCTTAGAATATTTGTAGCCCCTTCTTCAACACGATTCTGCCCAAGTTTGATTTCAATCAATCCATATTTTCCGTTTCTCCCATGGAATACTGCATCACATTCAAGGCCCGCCGCATCACGATAATGGAGTATATCCGCATCAAGTACCTGTGCATACACCTTAAGGTCTCTTACACAAAGGGTCTCAAAAATCAAACCAAAAGTCTGTAAGTCGTTCAATAAATCTTCCGGTCCCATCTTCAGGGCAGCCGTCGTAATTGAAGGATCAGCCAAATATCTGGTATTCGACTGCCTAATTGCTGTAGCGGATCTGAAATTTGGATTCCAAGCCTCTGTTTCATTGGTAATGAAAAGATCCTCAAGAACCTTAAGATAGTCAGCAAGGGTATTTTTTGAAATATCAAATACATCGTGTTCTATTGCTGTATTTGGGGCATCTGAGGCGGAAAATCTTGAATATGACTGCAAGACCTTTCTCATCTTCTGTGCAGATCTCCTATGTCCATCAACATTTCTAATGTCGCTTTCACATATTTCATCAATATACAGGTATGCCTGCTTCAAGGATAAATCCTTGCGCATTCTCAGTGTTTCCGGCCAACCTCCCCGAGAGCAAAGAAAAGCTATGTCAGATACAGTATGCTTACTTTCTCCATACACTTTTTCCACTCCCTTCCATAGAGTGTCAATCGACACTTCCCCGGTTGAATCTCCAGACTCCCATAAACTCATCGTATGCATATGGATCCTTCCAATTCGGCCAGTTCCGGAGTGAGCACGAAGCGTTTCTGCAGCCTTTGTCTGTGAGGTTGAACCTGTAAGAATAAATTGTCCAAAGCCAGCACGCTTATCCACTTGATTTCTTATCGTGTCCCAAAGCAAAGGAACCTTTTGCCATTCGTCTATAAGAATTGGGGTGTCTTCAGAAAAGAGTCGGTCAGGATTCTCTCGTACCAAAAACTCCGCCCTTTCTTTCTCAGAATTAACTGACAAATCAATCAGGCTTTTGGCATGTCTTTTAGCAGATGTTGTCTTCCCAGACCACTTGATACCTTCAATGAGAACGGCCCCTCTCATGTGAAGAACATCGTGCATATACAGGTCAATCAACCTAGGCAAGTACTCTTTATTGGCTATTTTCATATAGGTATTCTAAACCATTAGATCGTATCAAACAACTAAAACTGACCCAAAAAGTAGAAAAAAATTGGGAGTTTTAGAAAATATTAATTGACCTAAAAAGTAGAAAGAAATTGGGAGGATTAGAATACTCTCGCTGATAAAAAAGAGACCCCGCATCAACCAACGCGAGCTTTCCCAACAGCTTGAGCTACAACGGGTTTAATTCCCTGATGGCCGATGCCGAGGCCGGCAAGATCGACATCATCCTGGTCAAGTCGGTCCAGCGTTTTGCGCGCAACACCGTCGATGCCCTCACTGCTACGCGCAGGCTCAAGGCCTTGGGAGTCTCGGTGTTCTTCGAACGTGACAACATCAATACCTCTCAGGCGACCTCGGAGTTGTATCTCACCTTGATGAATGTGTGTTTTCCATGAAGGCAGCCCCGAAGCAAAAGGGGCTGGATTACAGTATTCTCTCCGAAAAGATAGGGAGAACCATACATAAAGGTTTAAGCTCAGCGGTCATTTACGGAC
>PWNW01000056.1 GCA_003557605.1 Spirochaetaceae bacterium | reverse complement strand
ATGAGAAGGATCAGACCAGAATTCAATATATGGTTCTGGATTATCAAAGAAAGATCCCCATTCTTCAGAATACCCAGGATAACCTTTTTCAACTCCAAGTTTTTCATGATAATCCAAAATTCTTTCTGAGTTTCTTAATCCGCTTCCAAGCTGAGTGCTTTCATTGGGATTTAGACCGATGAAAAACATAGCTCCCCAGCAAGCATCTGGCTCTTCTCTTGGCCTGTACCAATCTGGTGAAGCAGCTTCCAGATATGTCCAATCAAAATCATTATCAGCATCTATGTAAAAAATTATTCCTCCAGCGGGTCCAGTATCTCCAATAGAATAATCATAATCTAACTCAGTTTCATCCTTGTCTGAATCACCACTATCTGAATCATCAGAGCCGTCGTCCTGGTCTGAATCATCTTGTTCATCTTCACCATTTCCATCCTGAGCTGTTGTTTTTCCTATCACTGGTGATGACCAGCTTGAAGCTCTCTCCCCTTCTAAATCAGATCGAGCAATACGATAATAGTATGTACGGTTGGGATCAACTTCAGTATCGATATAAGAATTTGCGTCTCTTACTATGATTGTCGATATTGTGCCATCTATGGAATCCTCTCGTTCAATGAGGTAATCATTGTTTCTTATTGGGATTTGTAACCAAGAAAGTTCTATTCGATCATGAAACTCCTGGCTGGCAGTAAGCCCTTCTGGGGCAGGAATTTCTTTATCTCCAAATATATTAAGGATTTCACATCCTGAGAAGAAAAGAATTAAAGTCAGACAAAAAAGAAATTGCTTCACTCCCTTCATGTATCCCTCCACAGTGATAAACCTGACTGCATAAGTAAACCATAAGAGGTAAGAAGTGTCTATCCATTACAGTGTAAGCCTGTATGTTTCGAAACTCAATAGAAGAGTTGTCGTTTTGTGGTAAAAGAAAATGTTCTGCAGAGTGTTAGCTGATGAATTATTGTTGCGAATGTTTTGGCAGAAAACAGTTCCAAAAAAGACAAATTCCTTATACCATACATATAGCTTACAGCATACGTACAGGGTGGAACATGAATATAACAGTAATTGGTACCGGCTATGTGGGCCTTGTGTCAGGAACCTGCTTATCCGACTTCGGATTTCAGGTTACCTGTGTCGACATCGATGATAAGAAGATCAAATCTCTGAATTCCGGCATTATTCCGATATATGAGCCGGGCTTGGAGGACCTTGTGGTGAAGAACGTCAGGCAGAAACGCCTGTTTTTCACCACAGATATGCAGAATGCAGTTACCCGGTCTGAAGTCATATTTATTGCCGTAGGGACTCCGCCGAGGGAAGACGGCTCAGCAGATATGCAGTATGTGCTGCAGGCCGCCTCATCAATAGCCTCGTTTATGAAGTCATATACCGTGGTGGTTAACAAATCCACAGTACCCATAGGAACGGTACAGCAGGTAACCCGGAAAATTACAGAAGTCCTTGAAGAGCGGGGAGAGAACATTCCCTTTGATGTGGTGTCAAATCCGGAATTTCTCAGGGAAGGTTCAGCGGTTCAGGATTTTACCCATCCTGACCGTATTGTTATCGGAACAGCATCTGAGAGGGCCCGAAATATCATGAGAAATGTGTATCGGGTGCTCTATTTGAACAATACTCCCTTTCTTGAAACCACCCCTGAAACTGCCGAGATGATTAAGTACGCATCCAATGCCTTTCTGGCACTGAAGATTACCTACATCAATGAAATAGCAAATCTCTGTGAAGCGGTGGGGGCAAACGTGAAGGACGTTTCACGGGCAATGGGTATGGACGGAAGAATCAGCAGCAAGTTCCTCCACCCCGGTCCGGGATATGGGGGCAGCTGCTTTCCCAAGGACACCCAGGCAATAGCACGCATTGCCCGGGACTCTGGAAGCCGCATCACCACGATTGAGGCGGCAATAAGGGCAAATGAATACCAGAAACAGCGTATGAGCAGCAAGGTGATACAGCGGATGGGAGACCTTTCCGGGAAGACCCTGGCGGTGCTGGGCATCACCTTTAAGCCCCGTACCGATGACATGAGAGATTCCCCTTCCCTGGTGATCCTTCCTGAGCTGGTGAAAGCCGGAGCATCACTCCAGATATTTGACCCCCAGGGAGAAAAAGAGGGGCCCTGGAGGTTTGAAGCCATAGCAGATCATATTACCTTCTGCAGCAGTGAAGCAGAGGCCTATACCGGAGCAGACGGAGTGTTAATACTTACTGAGTGGAACCAGTTCAGGCAGCTTCCTCTGAAGGAGATGAAAGAGAGCATGAAGGGCTGCTGGTTTTTTGACTTCAGAAATATCTACCAGCGTGCTTTGGTTGAGGAAGCAGGGTTCTTCTATGAAGGAGTAGGGTGCTGAGATGAACATACTGGTCACCGGAGCTGCGGGGTTTATCGGGCATCATCTATGCAGGAGACTGCTGGAATTAGGCTATAGAGTAACAGGGATTGATTCATTCAACACCTACTATGATCCCAGCCTCAAGGAAGCCAGGACTGCACAGCTGCAAAGCAGTTCAAATTTTCATCTCATCAGGCAGGATATAACGGATGCCGATGCTTTTACGGCACTGTGCAGAAAACAGAGATTTCAGGTAATTATCCATCTTGCAGCGCAGGCAGGGGTGCGGTATTCTCTTAAGAACCCGAAGGCCTATATAGATGCCAACATCAACGGCTTCTTCTCTGTCCTTGAAGCCTGCAGGATATGTCCTGTGGAGCATCTCATCTATGCCTCCTCCTCATCGGTGTACGGAAACAGTACAAAGGTGCCGTTCAGTGAAAGCGACCGTACCGATGAGCCCGTAAGTCTCTATGCGGCGACAAAGAAATCTAATGAAGTGCTGGCTCACACCTATGCAGAGCTGTATCAGATACCTGCTACGGGACTTCGCTTTTTCACGGTATACGGCCCCTGGGGCAGGCCCGATATGGCCTACTATTCCTTTACCAGGGCTATTCTTGCAGGAGAGCCCATTCAAGTGTTCAACCATGGAAAACTCAGCAGGGACTTTACCTGCATTGATGATATCATCTCCGGCATCATTCCCTTAATCCCCCGGGCACCGAAGGGCCATACGCTTTACAACATCGGCAACAATAAGCCGGTGGAACTGCTGTACTTTATTGAAACCCTGGAACATCTGCTTCAGAAGAAGGCAAAGCTGGAGATGCTTCCGATGCAGACAGGAGATGTCCTAAGCACCTACGCTGATATCTCCGCCCTGCAGAGAGCTGTGGGGTATGAACCCAAGACATCAATAGAAGCGGGGCTCAAGAAATTCATCGAGTGGTATGTTTCCTATGCGGGCAGATGACCCTTCTTCATAGGGTTTCCATATTGAAAACTTGACACTCCCCGTGTTTCTCTTCACTATATGTAAATCCAATGTTTCTGCAATGACCTGTCAGTTCGGCTCTCTCCAAGGTTCATAAAGAAACTAGAGCAGAGGATGTTCATGGTTTACATCTTCTGAACACCAATACATGAGGTACATGTCATGCTTCAAAGCACCCTTCTTCCGTCCTATGCCTGGCTCATCGCAGCTTTGCCGCTGGTACTGCTGGTAGTCCTGATGATCTTCGTAAAAATGAAAGGGACCTCTGCGTCAGCGATATCATGGGCAGCGGCAGCTCTAACAGCCTTTCTGATCTTTGGAATCACACCGATGGGATTTCTTTATGCAAATTCGAAGGGTATAGCCCTTGCGGTATTTGTGCTCCTAATCATCTGGACATCTATTCTGCTGTACAACATTGTACATGCCTCAGGTGCCGTTACGGTCATTGGCACCGGCATATCTGAGGTGACAGCAGATAAAACCCTGCAGCTCCTGCTGCTGGGTTGGTGCTTTTCATCACTGATCCAGGGAGTGGCAGGATTCGGCGTACCCGTAGCGGTAACCGCCCCGCTGCTGGCGGGCATCGGGTTTTCACCGGTGGTGGCGGCATCTGCGGTGCTTGTGGGCCATGCCTGGGCAGTCACCTTCGGTTCAATGGCCTCTTCCTATTTCACCGTCCGCCTTGTTTCCACCGTAAGCGATGCACAGCTGACCTTCTGGCTGGGAATTCTGTTCATTCCTGCGGTCATCCTGACGGGTTTAGCCGTTGTTCACCTCCAGGAAGGGTGGGCTGGGGTCAGACGAAGGCTTCCCCTTGTCCTCGG
>PWNW01000098.1 GCA_003557605.1 Spirochaetaceae bacterium | reverse complement strand
GAAGAGGCTTATCGCAATGCATGAGGAAAACTTTCTGACAGAATGCTGGCGGCCTTAACCGCAGCTCAGCAGGAGGGAGGCGACATCCGAGGCAAGCAGTCTGCAGGGATGGTCATTGTCAGTACTTCTTTAACAGGTAATACTGATCAGGATTTGAAGCTTGATATCAGGGTTGAAGATCACCCGGATCCATTGAAGGAGCTTGCTCGGCTGCTGCAGCTGCACGACGGGTATCACCTGCTTGAGCAAGGCGACTCCGCCATGGAAGCAAATAATTACCCATTGGCAATGAAGCTCTACCTACAGGCCCGGGAGGCACTGGGAAATAATCCTGAAGCCCTCTACTGGCATGGCATTGCTCTTCTGAGTATGAAGGAAACGGAGGAAGGATTCGCAGTACTTGGGCCTTTGTTTGAGAAGGATAAAAACTGGGTTGAGCTTGCTCTGCGCCTGCCGGAATCGGGACTGGCCCAGTTTGATGATACAGTTCTGAGGCGATTAAAAAATTTTCTTTAGTGTCTCAATTTGGAACATTTATTGACGATCCGGATTTCCGTACGTACAATACATACTCTATGGAGAAGGAAACGTGGGCTGTTCTGACAGGGTTTGCGCTGCTGAGTGCAGCAGTTCTGCTTCTGGTGTCGTTAAGCATTGGAGAAACGATGCATCGTCATCCAGTAAAGTTGATGACGCTGTCTTTGATTTGGTTGGGGACTGCGGCCGCTACTGTTTCTGAAGGCAAGCAAGTCGTGGCATCGGGAAAGACTGCGGTATATACCCGTGAAGACGGGTTCGATTTTCTCGGGGTGCTTCTCGGAGGCACCATAACATTCTTTCTGCAAAGTTTTTTTGGCCTCAATGCGGTATTGGCCTCAAGTGCCGTAGGACTGGCCGGAGAAGTTTTTTTCAAACGGCAGAGTACGGCGGTCTACTGCGGTTCCTTTGTGGGGATGGCCTCTCCTGCACTATTTATTCATGTACCAAGTGTTGCTCTCGCTTCATTTTTTGCTTCCATAACTTTTGTGCTGACTAAGGGATTATTCCAAGGGGCCGGCGGAAAACTGGGAACAATTGCCTTCATCGGCAGTTTGTTTTCTGTGGGGGTCTTTCGGTATACTCCATATAGTGATGCTGTTCCGCCTTGGAATGCCGGAGGGATGGTGGTGCTATTTGCAGTGTGCGGCGCATATATCACCTATGTGCTGAACCATAGGTTCAAGTTAGGACCGGTTGCAGCATCAGCCTTAGTCGGACTTGCGGCAGGAAGTGTGCTGCCCTTCATATACAGCCAGGAAACTGGTTTAATGTATGCCCTTATGGTGTTCTGTGCTACCTTTGCCGGCATGGTATCCAAGGGCCGAATCCCAAAGGCAGCGGGGATGATTCCCGCCGGGATTGTCTGTGCAGTTCTGTTTTCCTATTCCGCTCCGTTTCTAGGAGGAACAGGAGGAAAACTTGGAACGATTGCGTTTGCTTCAATACTTACACAAAATGGGTGGTCGATTCTTTGGAAAAGGGCATTCAAGTAAGCTCACTGCGTTGTTTCCAGGTACTCCTTGCGCGGCAGGTTTCGACTTCCTCACCGTCCTGGTTCTTAATAACTGAATGAATCCAGGAATGTTCATCAGTTTGAACCGTTTTTACTTCAAGCTTGTCTGTGAGAAAACTCTCTGAGGTGAAGTTGATTTCGAATTCCTTTGGCTTCCACGATTCCCTGTATGTCAGGTTCATGGATTCGAGGATCCATTCGATGTATGAAATATTGTTTACATGACGGACACTGTCGATGTCTCGGGTCTGAATCTGGGGAAAGAATGTGCTGATTGGTTCTCCCTGGGGGAGTTTCGGTATTTTCCCAAGCTTCTGATCGCTCCAAAGAGTCTTGTCTTCGCTGAGGCCTATTCTGTCGAGAAACTGTTCAGGTTTTTCAGGCCGTCGGGTTTCAATGTTGATAATAACCCAGTAGGCAAGGGTGCGGAACAGGATATTCCCCTGCTGATCGAATGCACATGCTTCCCTGGGAGCAAAGAATCGGAAGGTAGGCTGTATCCAGGTTTTCAGGGTAAACTCCTCGGACCACGGAATGTACCGCTCAACCGACATTTTTATCTTTGACAAAACCCAAGCTTTCCCGATTTTTTCAAAATCGGGATTAGAACAGCCGCAGAGCATGGCGTGGGTTGCTGCTCCTTCCTGAGCCGCCTGAAAATAGTACGGAAGTCTTGCGGCGAATACGTCGTCACAGTGGTGTGTATGAACTCGATGGGCTTCATGATATATGTTATCAGAAATATGCATTATAATCTCCTGTCAATAACTGCTTGAAGAATAATATATTACCCGGTTATCTTCAAGAAGCAGCAAATGAAGAGGGTCAAAGCAGTTCAGAAAAAATCCTGCGGCTGAATCAGGAATCTTTTCTGGGCAGATATGTTGGATATGAGAAAGCCAAGAGAATTACAGCAGGGAGCGACATATCATGTGTCGGCACGGTCAAACAGGCAGGAATTTATCCTGGAATCAAAGACGCTGAAGGACATGCTGCTGAGAATCCTTAAACGGGCGAAGGAAAAGTACCAGTTCAAACTTAAGCATTACTGCATTATGTCGAACCACATTCATCTGCTGATAGAACCTAAGTGGAAGGAGGATCTTCCGAGAATTATGCAGTGGATTCTGAGTCGGTTTGCCTCGCAGTTTAATCGTCATTTCAACTTGTTTGGACACGTATGGTGGGATCGCTACCGCAGCAATATTGTAAGAACTATCAGAAGGTTATGTGAGACATTCCATTACATTTCCCAGAATCCGGTAAAAGCAGGAATCGTGCAGTCTGCTGATTCCTATGAATACAGCGGATTATATTACTATAAACGAAAACTCTACGGATTCATAGAACCTCCAGGTCCTGACCTTTTAACAGAAGCGCAGCTGCTGGGAATATAATGTTGAGGAGGAGTACTGCTTCCATGAAGTTAGGCGAGTTCCATGCTGATATCCCACAGCCGTTGAGCTGCTGCCTCATCCCGGGCATATTTTGAAGGGATTGAAAGTGAATTATTTGAATAATATCCGCCGTGCTCGATGTGGGGTGATTCAGCGAGGAAGGCAACGGCAGCACTTCCGACTACAGGGGAGGAGCCGAACACAAGGGACAGGATCTGAAATATATGACCGCTCAAGGAACCAGCCGGGTTTGAAGCAAAGTTGGACTGAATGAATCCAGGATGAAGTGATGCTGCCTGGATTATTCGGGGGTCAGTGCGTTTTGCCAGTTCCCTGGTGAATAAGATGTTTGCCAACTTGCTTCTGCCGTATGCGAAAAAACCACGATAAGGTTGGACGGAATGCTGCAGGTCTGAAAAATCTAAGGGTGCAAGCCGGTGCAGAACAGAAGACACATTTATGATCCTTGCAGCTCCTGCAGCTTCTAACAGCGGTAATAGTTTGATTGCAAGCCGGAAATACCCCATGTGGTTCAAGCTGAAGGTATATTCAAGCCCGTCTATGCTCTCAAACCGCTGGAAAAAGATTCCTCCGGCATTGTTTACAAGGACATCGACAGAATGCCATCTGGTGTTAATCTGCTTCACCAATTCTTTGATGGAAACAGGAGATGAAAGATCAGCGGTAAGAACGTGCACAGGTGTATTGGGATATTGTGTTTGAATGATTTTGCGAGCAGTCTCTCCACGGTCCTGATTTCTGGAGATGAGAATCAGTTCTCCTGCATATTGAGCAAATCTGAAAGCCGTTGCAAAACCGATACCAGAACTTGCTCCAGTTATTATAATCCGTTTACCGGCAGAAAACATGTCTGCGCTTCCTCAAGTGAAACCCCCGGGAGGTTTGCTGTTTTCAGAATAACTGACTCAGCAGACTGTTTCGGCTGCATTATTTTCGAGCATACAGCTCAAGTACGAGCTTCTCATCCGTAGCTCGAAGCCGGCGGCTTATCTCTCTCGCAAGATTGAGGATAATCATGGTGTAGGTTTTTAGATGCGTCTTGGACAGTTTGTATAGATCACCATTTGTTAATGTTGCAACTGTTGTATCCTGAGTCGCCCGTGCAGAAGCTGCGCATGGCTGAATGTCGATTAGCTCCATTTCGCCGAAGCCGTCTCCATGAGAAAAAACTGCAAGCTGCTCATACTTGCTCTCTACAGCAGGACCGTGCTTTTCAATTGATACTTCACCGCTTAATATAAAAAAGACTTTATTGTTG
>PWNW01000243.1 GCA_003557605.1 Spirochaetaceae bacterium | reverse complement strand
CGGTGCGGACAACTATGCGCTGATGGCGATACCATTTTTCATGCTTGCCGCAGAATTCATGAGCGGCGGGGACATTACCCGGAAGCTGGTGAAGCTGGTGACTGCCCTCATAGGATGGGTGCGCGGAGGCCTGGCGATGGTCAATATCGGGGCGAGTATGCTGATGGCAGGACTTTCCGGCTCCTCCGTTGCTGATGCAGCGATGATGAGCTCCATGCTGATCCCTCCAATGAAGGAGCAGGGGTATGATTCAGATTTCTCCGCTGCCGTAACAGCCACCAGCTCCACCATCGGCATCATCATTCCTCCAAGCATCCCGATGATCGTCCTGGGATTCATCACCCAGACATCGGTGGTCTCCCTGTTTTTCGGCGGCATTATTCCCGGGCTGTTTATGGGGATTGCCCTGATGGCGACAGCCTATGTGATATCAAAACGGAAGAACTACCCCCGTGCGGCGATGCCGAGCGTGAAGCAGATCTTCATCAGCCTTCGTGAGAGTTTCTGGGCGCTGCTTCTGCCCCTGTTTGTGATGGGCGGAATCCTTTTCGGAATTGTCACGGTGACTGAAGCATCGGTGGTTGCGGTGGTGTATGCGTTTCTTGTTGCAAAGTTCATCTATAAGAAGCTGACCTGGAAGGCCGCATACCGGTCGCTGATTTCGGCGTCAATTATTTCAGCCACGGTGATGTTCATCGTGACTACCGCATCGGGGGTAGCCTGGCTGCTCACCAGTGCGCGGGTGCCCCATGTACTTGCAGCTCAGCTTCAGAGCGTTACTTCAAACCCCTTTCTGTTTCTGCTGATTGTCAATGTGTTCCTGCTGATCGTAGGTGCGGTGATGGACCTCACTCCTGCGCTGCTGATTCTCGGGCCCATCCTGTTTCCCATTGCAATGCAGTACGGCATTGACCCGATCCATTTCGGGATCATCATGGTGTTCAATCTGGCCCTGGGACTGGTGACCCCGCCAGTGGGGTCCTGCCTGTACCTGACAGTGGGGTTTGCCAAGTGCTCCGTAGTGAAGATTATCCGGGCGACTATGCCCTTTCTGGCCGCCCAGGTGATCATTCTGCTCCTGATTACCTATGTCCCGTTTTTCGTGACATGGATCCCGAACCTGCTTCGGTAGGGAAGAGGGAGATGCTGATATGGAGGGATTGTAATGCCCATGCTTTCACCGGAAGTGCAGCGCATTGAACTGCCGAAGATGTTCCCAGTGCGCCAGAAATTTGACTCCCGTCAGCTGGAGAATGTGAAGGGCACCCTTGCCGAAAAGCTGAAACAGACCGTACCGGTCCCGCCAGGGGCTTCGGTTGCCGTCGCGGTGGGAAGCAGGGGCATCAGGGATCTGCTGGTCATCGTGAAGGAGACGGTAAGGCACGTCAAGGAAGCGGGAGGCATGCCCTTTATCGTCGCCGCCATGGGAAGCCACGGCGGGGGTACCGAAGAGGGACAGAGGAGCATCCTGGGGTCCTACGGAATTACCGAAGAGAACCTCGGAGTTCCGGTTGACTGCTCCCTTGATACCGTTGAACTGGGGCGGGTGATGGGTGATGTGCCGGTGCACGTGAGCGTATCTGCCCTAAATGCTGATATGGTCATCGCAGTCAACCGGATTAAGCCCCATACCGACTACCGTGGTGATGTGGAAAGCGGACTGTGCAAGATGCTTGCCGTCGGGCTGGGAAAGCATACCGGATGCTCACTGCTCCATACCCGGGGGTTTGAGGCATTCGGGGACCTGATCCCCGCAGCCGCGGACCTGACTATCGGGAATCTCAAGGCATGCTTCGGGGTAGGAATTATTGAGAATGCCTATGACCGCACCAGGGATGTTGAAGTGCTCCATGCCCGGGAGTTTCTCTCCCGGGAACCGGAACTGCTGAAGACTGCCAGGGAGCATATGCCGAAGATCATGCTAACGGACTGCGACATTCTGGTGGTTGAGCAGATCGGCAAGGATATTTCCGGGGCAGGGATGGACCCGAACGTGGTGGGAAGGACCACCAAGGGAATTATTGAGGGGTACAGCGGCCCTGATATCTCCCGGGTCATCGTGAAGCAGCTTACCCCTGCTTCCCATGGAAATGCCCTGGGAATCGGGCTGGCTGATTTCACCCTTGAGTCCCTTGTGAAGGACCTGGACCTGCCGGTGATGTGCGCCAATGCGGTAGCTTCAGGGAATCCGGAATCGGCACGGATCCCGCCTGCCTTCGGGGATATTGCCTCTGCAGTGAAGGCTGCAGCGGCCTGTTCGCCCAAGGCGGAGATGAAGCATCTGCGGATCATAAAGATTAAAAACACCCTGGAGCTGGAGCATATCTGGGTATCGGAAGCGCTTCTTCCTGAGGTGGAGGCCCATGAGAAACTTGAGCGGACAAGCGGTCAGGGCCGCAGGATAGAGGAGATACAGCATGAGGAAGGATAGAATACTCGCCGTCGATATCGGTACATCTTCCGTACGGGCAATGGTGTTTGACCCCCGCGGCACGGTCCATGCACGGGACAAGCGGGAATACGGGACAGTCCGTCCCCTTCCCTCATACGAGGAGCAGGACCCGGTAACCGTACGGGATGAAACATTCAAGGCTATGCGAAGCTGTCTGTGCCAGGAGGGTTCCGGTGCTGCAGATATCGGGGGGATTTCCTTTTCCTCCCAGATGTACGGGGTGTTCCCCGTAGATGAACAGGGAAACCCGATGACTGCCAGCATGATCTGGTGCGATTCCCGTGCGCGGAAGCAGGCAGAGAGGACCGCAGAAGGCGATGCTGCAAAGTCCCTGTACCGCTCCACCGGCTGCCGTCCTGATGCGATGTTTCCGCTGTACAAGGTGATGTGGCTCAGGGAGCAGGAGCCTGAAATATTCCGCAAGGCCCGGCGGTTTGTCTCCATTAAGGAATTTGTCATTTCCCAGTTCCTCTATGACTGGGTGGTGGATTATTCCATGGCCTCCTCCACGGGGATGCTGAACATCCATCAAAAGCAGTGGGATGAACAGGCTTTGGAGACTGCAGGCATCTCACCGGAGAGACTTTCCCAGCCCCTTGAGGGAAGCATTGGATTCCCGGTGAAGAACCGAAAGCTGCTTGAGAGCCTTGGGCTTGGGGATGATGTGCTGCTGTTCTGCGGAGGCGGAGACGGGCCCATGGCAAACATCGGGTCCGGTGCATCATCGGTGGGGGAGGTGAACATTGACCTGGGGACAAGCGGGGCTGCCAGGGTTGTGGTGGACCGTCCTGCGGTGGATGACCAGGGTATTCTCTGGTGCTTCTGCATGGACAAGGACTGCTGGACTTCAGGGGGCATTCTGACCAATGCGGGCAACACCTATCAGTGGCTTGGTGAGAGCATCGCCTCCTTTGCCGGAGGATTTCCCCCTGATGATATCCTCCAGCGCCTTGATCAGTATGCCCAGGAAGTGCCAGCGGGATCTGACGGGCTGTTCTTCCTTCCCTATCTCAGAAAAGTCAGGTCTCCCCATTGGAACAGCAGGCTGACCGGTACGGTCTACGGACTGACCCCTGACCATGACCTGCGCCATATGGCACGTGCGGTGCTTGAGGCGACAGCCTATGACATAGCTGCAATCCTTGACCTTGCTGCACAGCAGGTGCCGCTGACTTCCCGGGTTATCCTCACCGGAGGACTGTCCCGCAGCCTGCTGACCGCACAGATTATTGCCGATGTGCTGCAGAAGGAAGTGGTGATCCCTGAGAACAGTGAAGGTTCGATATCAGGGGCGGCGATGCTGGGGCTGAAGAGCATGGGATGCATCAAGGAGTATGGGTTTCTCAGCGAGGAAGCATCGGCATCCAGGTCATGTGTTCCCCGGGAGAATACACGTGATATCTATGAAGCCCTGCGGGGCCGGTACGGATATCTCATTTCAAAGTTCAGTGAGATAGAGGAGTTTCAGCTTCCTGCTGCACATAAGGAGGTCCTTCGGTGAAGGTGCTGGTTACATCAAAGTCATTCGGTCGTACGAATCCCGGGGCAATCAGCCGCCTCAAGGAATCCGGCATTGAACTGTTCTGGTCCGATGTCAGCTCCCCGTCGCCCGCAGACATTGCCCGGCAGATACCTGGGGCTGATGCGCTGATTGTGGGAAACGACACGGTGAACAGGCAGGTGATAGATGCGGCTGATCGGCTGAAGCTGATTCATATGAACGGGACGGGGCTGGACGGCATTGATGTGTCATATGCCTCCGCCCGGGGCATCTACGTTAT
>PWNW01000044.1 GCA_003557605.1 Spirochaetaceae bacterium | reverse complement strand
GCCCGCCGAAAAGGATGATCAAAAAGATATTAGACAGCGAATCGCAGGGCTTCTGGAAAAAGAGGAACCTGAATCTATTCCTGAAACCAAAACCGCAGCAGTTCAGCCCTCTGGGCCTAGTCCGGAAGATATTGCCAGGGAGCGTCTTGGGGTGCTGCTCGACGGAGAGGATCTGGATGATGCTGATATTCTAATCCCCGATGCTGACGGAATTATCTACATCCCTGATATCACAAAGCCCTTTTTCTTCCGGGTACAGGAACCCTTGATGTTCATGTATACCTCACCAACAACCGGGACATATCTCATACAGAATCTTACCTCTGAGGAAGTGACGCTGTATGCCGCAGTCTTCAGTTTTGACCAGGATGATGCTCTTGGCGAGAATTTTGACGGTGAGGAGCTGCATCCTGAGTTTAGCGCTGAGTATGCTATGGGTGAGACATACCTCATGGGGATGGGAATCCTTGATGATGCTGATATCGGGAAGACTGCAGCATTTCAGATGATGCAGATAGAGGAGAGAGAACTGATAGTTCTTGCAGAACCTCCCGTGGAAGAAGCAGGAACTGAGGGTATTATTCCCCGTCTGCCCCAAGAAGGAACCGGTGCAGTCTCTGCAGCAGCCGGAGGTTTTCACTCCCTCATACTGATGCATGACGGGACAGTGTGGGCTGCAGGGAGTAATTCTGAAGGACAGCTTGGAGACGGTACGAATAATTCCCGCGACACCTTTGTGAAGGTGGCAGACGGTGTTGTCCAGGTTGAGGCCGCAAGGGAAACCTCCTTTCTGATAAAAGAAGACGGCAGCCTGTGGTCTGCGGGTTTGAATAATAACCGCCAGCTTGGAGACAGTACCTCAGGTTCCAGAAATACCTTTGAGAGGGTTGCAGAAGATGTGGTCCAGGTAAGTGCCGGAATGTGGCATACCATGATTATAAAGACCGATGGGACCCTGTGGGCAATTGGGAACAATGAACGCTACATGCAGGGTTCCGGGACCCATACAGTGAAGCGTTCGTGGGTACAGGTTGCCGATGATGTAGTGCAGGTAAGTACAGCATCCTGGCACCACACCTTGATAATCAAGAGTGACGGCAGTCTTTGGGCTGTGGGGCTAAACGGCGACGGCGCCCATGGCGACGGCACTACCAGACGAAAGCAGTACTTCGAACAGGTTCTCGAAGGTGTGGTTTTCGCTGCCTCGGGGGGTGCGCATTCCATGATTATCAAGGAGGACGGAAGTCTTTGGACCGCCGGTAAAAACAATGCAGGCCAGCTTGGTGACGGTACTGTGAATCGGAGGCTTGCTTTTATAAAAGCAGCAGATAATGCGTCATTTGCGTCATCGTATAACCATTCCATGGTGATTTTCCAGGACGGTACCCTATGGGGTGCCGGGGAGAACCGCAACGGCCAGCTTGGCGATGGGACCGGTGAGAACCAGAGGGAATTTGTGTTCCTTGGTGACGGGGTAAAACATGTATCAGCAGGAGTAAACCACACCATTGCAATTCTTGAGGACGGTTCAGTATGGATGACGGGAGTGAATGCTGACGGTCAGCATGGAGATGGAACCACAGAGAATAAGCTGGAATTTCGGGAAGTCCCTATCCCCGGATATGAAATCGCTAAGATGAAAAATTCTCCGCCCCCGATCCTGACACCACCTGAGCGCTACCATGCATACTACCATGCCAACGGCGCAGACAGGGGAGAGGTGCCGGTGGACAGGAGCTACTATATCGGAGGAGAACCGGTTACCCTCCCTGATAATACCGGGAATCTTGAGCGGGAGGGATATGTATTTACCGGTTGGCATGCGGGTTCTCCCTCAGGAGAGCTGTATACCGTAGGTTCGCGATATCGAATGCCCAACGGTGATATGGACTTCTATGCGGCATGGCAGCAGATCGAAGTATCGGTGCCTGCTGTTCCAGTGGAGAGACTAGAGCTGCGGGTAACCTATCTTACTGGAACTGCTGACAGCGGGACTCCTCCAGTTGATGAACGAGTATATGATGAAGGTGAGCAGGTAACTGTACTTGGCAATACCGGAGGTCTTAAGAAAGCAGGATATGATTTTGTCGGATGGAATGTCTATGACGACAGCAGGGATGAACCGATCCTTCCCGGAACAGTTTTTTCCATGCCCTTGATGCAGAGGATCAGTTTGTATCCACATTGGGAAGTTTCTGAAGCCGGAACTGCGGTACTTCATACATCAAAGATCATGAAAGCTGCAGCAGGAGATCGGTACTCCTTGATGATCACGGATGACGGAAGACTGTGGGGGACAGGGGACAATTACTACGGAAGCCTCGGGTTAGGGACGAGATATCAAGAATTCACCACCCCAGTGGAAATTACCGATTCTGTCAAGGAGGTATCTGCAGGGGCTGGACATACGGTCATTGTGAAGACAGACGGAACTGCTTATACGGTGGGACACAACAACAGCGGTCAGCTTGGTGACGGCGGGTACTTTGGGCGCGAGCATCCGTACCAGGTATTAACCAATGTGGTGCAGTCATCAGCAGGATCAAGCCATACCCTGCTGCTCAGGGAGGACGGAACGGTATGGGCCTTCGGTCGGAATGAACATGGTCAGTTGGGAGACGGCAGCGACATTGACCGGAGAACGCCGGTACAGGTCATGACCGGTGCTTCAGCAGTTGCAGCGGGCAGTAACTTTTCTATGTTCCTTGAAACCGATAGTACTGTCTGGACCGTGGGACAAAACAGCTTCGGACAGCTTGGCGACGGCACTGCTGCGCACAAGAGCACCCCCGTGCCCGTATTTAACGGTGCTCGGTCAATCAGTGCGGGAACCTTTACCGCCTACATCCTTGATCAGGAGGGGACGGTATGGGCCTCAGGCATGAACCGGCATGGGCAGTTTGGGAACGGGACGACCCAGGGCGCCAGGGAGTTTGTTCCTGTCATGACCAATGTGCAGGAAGTATTCGGCGGCAGCTATCAGGTGTATTTCCTGAAAGATGACAATACTCTGTGGGCTGCAGGAGAAAACCCGGACGGCAAGCTTGGTACCGGAAACAGTGAAAACCAGCATACTGCAGTTCAGGTGCTTGCAGGAGTGCAGACCGTCGCTTCAGGATTTAAGCATACGGTAGTAAAGAAGCTTGACGGAACATTCTGGGCATCCGGATTGAATCAGGAGGGGCAGCTTGGTAACGGTACAAGAGAAAACAGTCTGGTGTTTGTGCAGATGATGATTCCGTGACAGAAAGCTGGTTTATCAGGAGACATAACCGCGGTGACCAAATTAACAGCTGCATGTTTGATTATCTAGGGTTTTTCATTTACCATCAACTCATTGCTTGGAAGGCAGGAAAAATCCAATGAAAAGACTGTTTGAAGATCTGCAAATAATCACAAAAAGACCCGAACCGTTTGAGTTCTATACTGCTGAAGAGTTATGGACTGATGAATATAGAGCCGGGAAGATGCTGGAATACCATCTAGATGAAACGGTTGATGCCGCATCCCGTAATTTGCAGTTTATCAATGCATCAGCAGACTGGATGATCGAGCGATTTCATCTTGCCTCAGGAATCAATGTTATTGATTTTGGCTGCGGACCGGGTTTATACACGTTACGCTTTGCTAAAAGCGGTGCTGCTGTGACGGGGCTGGATTTTTCAAAAAAATCACTTGCTTATGCAGTAGAAAAAGCAAAAGAAGCACATGTATCTATAGATTACATTCATGGAAACTACCTGCAATACCAGTCTTCCCGGAAATATGACCTTATTACCATGATCATGTGTGATTATTCTGCTCTTAGCCCTCCTCAAAGGACAGGTCTGCTTCGAACATTTCACGCTCTCTTAAAACCAGGGGGATCAGTGATCCTTGATGTCCACTCATCAAAATACTTCCACGACAGCCGTGAACAAACTGTGTTTGGTTTTAATTATATGGACCGCTTTTGGAAACCTGAAGACTATTACTGTTTTCAAAACACCTTCAAGTATGAAAAAGAGAAGCTCCTCTTACATAAATACACTGTCGTAACTAAGCACGATATAAACTATTTTTATAACTGGTTTCAATGCTTTGATACAGATATGATCATTAAAGAGTTCCAGAACAATGGGTTAACTATTACAGATTTTTATTCTGATGTTTCAGGAAAAAAGTATTCAGAAGAAGCCGACGAATTTGCGGTGATTGCAAAGAAAACCTGACAGGGTAAAAGCAGAATTTATCATTTGACTTTGAAACCTGTAAGAATT
>PWNW01000215.1 GCA_003557605.1 Spirochaetaceae bacterium | reverse complement strand
GATGTGGAAGCCAAGGTTGCAGAAGTATACAGCAGGCTTCAGACTGGTGACTTTGTAGTGGATGATCAGCGCGGATCCCTGCTTCGGTAAGCAGAAGGAAGTATTTCGCGTGTACGAGAGCTGTCTCAATGCGGGACAGCTCTCTTTGTACCTGCATGTCAGGAGGATAAGAAAGCGATGGAATATGTAGTTGAGATGCTCAACATACGAAAGGAGTTTCCAGGAGTCGTAGCCAATGATGATGTAACCATCCAGGTACGGCCGCAGGAGATACATGCCCTGCTGGGAGAGAACGGGGCAGGTAAATCCACCATTATGAGCATTCTGTTCGGTATCTACCATGCCGACAGAGGGATAATCAAGGTCAGGGGAAAAGAAGTCAGCATCTCGAATCCGAATGATGCCAATGATCTCGGGATCGGGATGGTCCATCAGCATTTTAAGCTGGTGGAAACCTTTACGGTGACAGAGAATATTATTCTCGGTCTGGAAGGAAGCCAGGTGCTGGACCGAAGGAAGGCGGCAAAAAGAATTCAGGACCTTTCAGATCAGTACTCCCTGAAGATTGATCCCCATGCAAAGGTTGAGGAAATCTCAGTGGGCATGCAGCAGCGAGTCGAAATTCTGAAAATGCTGTACCGTAATGCGGATGTCCTGATTTTTGACGAGCCTACCGCAGTGCTTACCCCGCAGGAAACCCATGAGCTCATGGGCATCATGAAGGACCTGGTAAAGGAAGGAAAATCAATTATCCTGATCACCCACAAGCTTCGTGAGATAAAGGAAGCTGCTGACCGGTGTTCGGTCATCAGGAGGGGAAAGCTTGTCGGAGTTGTGGATGTGAAAAAGACCTCGGAGAAGGAAATGGCCGCCATGATGGTGGGCAGGGAAGTTTCCTTCAAGGTCGATAAGAAACCCCGGGAACCGGGAGACGTGGTGCTTGACATCAGAAACCTCAATGTGCAGAACGCAAGAAAGTACCGTGCGGTCAAGGATTTTTCCCTGCAGGTTCGTGCGGGTGAGATTGTCGGTCTTGCGGGTGTTGACGGAAACGGGCAGAAGGAGCTGGTGGAGGCAATCACCGGACTGAGCGATACTGAATCAGGGTCCATTCTCATCAGCAGCACTGACATAGCAGGATTGAGCATACGGAAACGAAACGAAATCGGCCTTGCCCATATTCCCGAGGATAGACATAAGCATGGCCTGGTGCTGGAATATTCAGTGGCAGACAATATGGTGCTGAAATCCTACTACCAAGAACCCTATTCAAAAAACATGATTCTTAACGAAGAAGCCATCAGAACTCATGCAGACAAGGTGATACAGCTTTTTGATGTTCGTTCAGGCAAGGGGGGGCTTACTCCTGCGGGCAAACTGTCGGGGGGAAACCAGCAGAAAGCTATTGTAGGAAGGGAGATCGACATGGACCCTGATATCCTGCTTGCGGTGCAGCCCACACGCGGACTGGATGTCGGCGCTATTGAATATATTCATAAGCGGCTTGTTGAGCAGCGGGACAAGGGGAAGGCGGTTCTGCTTATATCATTGGAGCTGGATGAAATTTTCAACCTGGCTGACCGGATTGCGGTGATCAGTCATGGAGAGCTGGTAGATGTGGTGAAGACATCGGAAACTAATGAGGAGGAGATAGGCCTCATGATGACAGGATACAAGTGGGAGGAAGCACATGAAGCGACTACCTGATGCACTGCTTATGGCCGTTTCTGCGGTGATCCTGGGCATCATAGCCGGGGCGCTGCTGATGACTGCCATTGGGAGCAACCCCTTTGAGGGGTACTACCATCTCTTCAGAGGCGGCCTGATGAATATGAGGCGCATCGGCAATACCGTGGCGGTATCAACCACCCTGATTCTCACGGGGCTTTCTGTAGCCTTTGCCTTCCGCACCGGACTGTTCAATATCGGAGCTGCCGGTCAGATGCTTATCGGCGGTCTCTGTGCTACTGCTGTCGGCCTTCAGGTGGCTCTGCCCCGTCCGATTCTGCTGGTTGTGATGGTGCTGTCAGCTTTTGCCGGAGGAGCGCTGTGGGGTGCCGTGCCGGGGTTTCTTAAGGCAAAATTCAATGTCCATGAAGTGGTGGCTACCATCATGATGAACTGGATAGCCTACTGGGTGGTCTACTATGCCGTGCCTGCTTTTCTGAAGGGGGATTTTCTTGAGACTGAGTCCAGGGTGCTGCCCGCCTACGCTTCACTGAGGGTACCGTGGATGACGAATCTGTTTGACGGAGCCTATGTGAACATGGGGCTTTTTATAGCCGTAGCCATGATTTTCCTGATTCGGTTCATGCTCAACCGCATGACCATCGGGTATGAGCTCAAAGCTGTGGGATCAAACCGCCATGCTGCGCTGTATGCGGGAATCCATGTGAACAGAAACATTATTCTGTCCATGGTCATTGCAGGAGGTCTTGCGGGTCTTGCGGGTGCTACGTTTTATACCGGGTATTCTGCCAACATCCAGATCGGCGTGCTTCCGATTCAGGGATTTGACGGAATAGCCGTAGCTCTGCTGGGTGCGAACAATCCCCTCGGGGTGCTCGGGGCGGCGCTCTTTTTCGGGCTGCTTCATGCAGGAAAGGGATTCATGAACGCCATGACCGGGATACCCCCTGAGATATCTGATACGATTATTGCCACCATTATCTACTTTACCGCAACAAGCATTCTTATCGGCAGGGGGCTGAACTATCTGGCCCGAAGAAAAAAGAAGGGAGGGAAATAGTATGTGGGAGATTATTGTACAAATTTTTCCCTATGCGATCGCATATACCATTCCTCTGCTGATTACCGCTCTCGGAGGACTGTTCAGTGAGCGCAGCGGGGTCATCAATATCGGACTTGAAGGGCTCATGGTGGTGGGATATTTCTGTACGGCAATCACCATCAGGAATCTTGAGGCTGTTGCTCCTGGAACGGCAATACAGATCGGCCTGCTGGCAGGATTTGCCGGTGGAGCTGTTTTTGCGCTGCTCCATGCATTTGCTTCAATCAACCTGAATGCAAACCAGGTGATCAGCGGTACGGCAATCAACATGATGGCCGGAGCTCTGACGGTATATCTTGCAAGGACCATCACTGGAAGCGGGAACATCCAGATCAGGACCGGACTGCTTCGCAGAACAATAGGAGGGCTTTCAGATATCCCGATACTTGGAGGGCTTTTCTTTACCCAGACCTATGCCACAACCTGGCTTGTGCTGGCGCTGCTTATTCTCAGCTGGTTTGTACTGTATAAGACTGCCTTCGGACTGCGTGTGAGGGCATGCGGGGAGCACCCTGCAGCAGCTGCATCAGCAGGGGTGAATGTCTACCTGATGAGGTATATCGGAGTGATCATCTCAGGAGCATTTGCAGGTCTCGGGGGAGGAATCATCATGGTTACCTATTCGGGCGAATTCAGCGGCACCGTAGCAGGTCTCGGGTTCCTTGCCCTTGCCTCACTGATATTCGGGCAGTGGAAGCCCTTCGGGGTGCTGGGGTCAACCTTTTTCTTCGGATTTGCCATCACCGTGGCAAATGTCTCACAGGTCATCCCTGAATTTGCGGTGATCCCGCCGATTATTCTTCGGGTATTTCCCTACGTCGTCACCTTGATAGCTCTGGTGGTATTCTCCAAGAGCTCCCAGGCCCCGAAGGCAATCGGACAGCCCTATTATCCCGGACAGGGTTAAGACGCAATGTTTATTTAGGAGAGCATAGATGAATGAATTTCAACGGCTTCGTGAAGCTGCAGATTACTTGAAGAAACAGATTCCCCATAAGCCGGTTATCGGGATGATCCTTGGATCAGGACTTGGTATTTTGGCAGATGAAGCGCAGCATCCAACGGTTATTCCCTATGAGGATATTCCCCACTTCCCCGTATCCACGGTTGAGGGACATGCAGGACAGCTGGTGTTCGGTGAAATCCAAGGCAAGCAGGTGATGATTCTCCAGGGACGGTTTCATTATTATGAGGGATACTCGATGCAGGAAGTAGTTTTTCCTGTGCGGGTGATGAAGCTGCTGGGGATTAACAACCTGCTGGTAACCAATGCATGCGGCGGGGTAAACAGAGGTTTTTCGCCCGGAGATCTGATGATCATCCGGGATCATATCAAGTTTTCTGATGACAGCCCGCTGCGGGGAAGAAACATTGATGAACTCGGGCCGAGGTTTAATGATATGTCGCAGCCCTACAGCCCCGACCTCAGAATTATGGCCGCAGAAGCCGCTGCATCAATTGGGATACCCCTTCATCAAGGG
>PWNW01000339.1 GCA_003557605.1 Spirochaetaceae bacterium | reverse complement strand
CGGCCGTGCCAAGGACGGTGTTGATGAGACAAACCCGGCAATTATTAAAATGCTTCATATGTCCCAGAAGCACAGAGGTATTTCCTTTGAACAGCTGCTGAAGGACTGTCCAATTGTTCCTGTGGCGATATCATATCAGTATGATCCCTGTGATATCAGGAAGAGCCGGGAACTGCTGTATCTGAAGCTCAACGGGTACTACAAGAAAAAGAAGCTGGAGGACCTTGTCAGCATATTCAGAGGTGTGAGGAGATACAAGGGGAATATCCATTTCCATTTCGGCACTCCCATTACCGAAGGTTTCTCTGATGCCCAGGAGACTGCAAAGGAAGTGGACCGGCAGATCCATCTTGGATATCATCTTTGGGACTCAAACTACATCGCCCATGACGTGCTGTATCAGACTGACGTGTATAGTGAGCACTACTCTGAGAAGAAGAAGCTGCTTTTTCTCCTTCGGTACCGAGGACTCACTCCTGAATTAAAAAACCTGGTGCTCAATTCCTATGCAAATCCTGTGCTGATGCATGAACGGGCAAAAAAAGCATAGTCAGTGCCATGAAACGGTATGCTGCAGTTCTGTTTCTGCTAAGCTGGCTTCTGGTCATGTCCTGCCGGTCGGATCCTCCGGCTCTGCAGGATATGGATTGGCAGTTAGAGGCATACAGGTCCTGCATAGAATCACCCATTGAGGTATATCTTCATATTTCTGCTGAAATTTATGAACCCCAGGGATACGAAGATCTCGTCTCCATTGTCATAACAGGCCCTGGAGAGATGGTTTGGAACCTGGACCCTCAGGAAATTCCCTACCGCCAGGAAGGGAGCACCTTTTTTCTTAAAATTGGACGGCTTGCCCCGATTCCCGGAAGCACCCGCTTTCCAGCCGGCACCTACCGTATCACCGTCTCTGATATCCCCGGAAACAAAGATGAACAGGAATTTTTCCTGCCGAGACCTTCAAGTGCATATGTTGATCCCCAGAGGTTTGCCCAAATATTCACGGAGGATTCTGAAACTGCAGCGGACGGTGAATATACCCTGCTTCACATCTCAGCAGCTGGAAAGGTGATCCGGTCTGAGCAGGTCGAAGGCTGGACTGTGCTCTTTCCCCGGGACAATCAGCCTGCATATTACTACATCATTTCATCTGATCAGGAGAGCCGGATGAACTATTCCTACGGTCCGGTGTTCCCGAAAGGATCCGATGAACATCCTTAAACAGCTGTTCCCGGGTGATTTCCTTCCATACCGGACGTCCATGGGGGCATCGGGGAAAAGGGAGCCCAAAGGTCTTTTTTATAAGTTCCCTGGCAGAAACCGGGTCCAGAGGTTCTCCGTCCTTGACCGCAGCCCTGCATGAAACCATAGCGAAGAGCTTCACTTTGATCTGCTCAGGATCACCGGCAGATTCTGCGATGAGTTCTACCAGATCGCTTTCTATACCCCGGCATACTGCAGGGACTGCGATGATTTCCCATGTACGATTTTTCCCTGCAGAGATCTCTATACCCGCATCCCGGTACAGGTCACCATGTGATTCAAGAAATTCATGAATCTCCTGCTCCACCGTAAAACTGATAGGGACCAGCAGGGGCTGGACAGAAGTACCAGAACTGATTTCATCGTAGATAATGCGTTCATGTGCTGCGTGCTGATCAATAATGTAAAGTGCATCGCCGCGCTGGACTACGAGGAAGAGATTAAAAATCTGGCCGAGGTAGATAAATCCGTCATCCTCCATGCCGTGAGACACTGTGCCTTTGGCGTCTTTCAGCGGAAGAGCTTCACGGTACCAGTTAGACGGTGCAGCAGGGGCCCTGTTCGCTGAAGACGTTACTTCAGGAAACCAGCTGGGAGCTTCAGAAACCTCCTGGGACTGGGAAAAGACCTGGGGGGTTTTCTTTGTTCCCAGCCATTGCCTGATGGCAGTGGTCACCTGATGGTGTATTTCCCGCTGTCCCCTGAAGCGGATTTCCTTTTTTGCCGGATGGATATTAAAGTCCACGATGTCCGGGGGCAGACGGAGAAAGAGAAAACAGTAGGGAAATGCCCCTCCCGGCAGCACTTCATTGTACCCCTGGACAACCGCCTGGACCAGGGAATATTCAGAAACTCTTCGATTGTTGACAAAGATATGGATGTAGGACCGGTCTGAACGGTACAGCGACGGTGATGATATGATTCCGGTCATTGAAAGTACCTCTGAATCATACTCCATCTCCTTCATCAATGAAGAATCAGCAAGATGCCCGTAGGCCTGAAGGACCCGCTGTGAGAGAGAGCCGGGAGGAAAAAACAGTTTCAGTTCATGATTTGAAAAAAACCGAAACTGAATATTCGGGAAGGGGAGGGCTTTGTCAAGAAACACTTTTCGGCAGGAATTACCTTCGGCCTGGGGACTGTGGAGAAACTTTTTTCTTCCCGGTATTTCATAGAAGAGCCTTCGAACCTCTACAACAGATCCGACGGTGTTCCCGCCAGGGGTAATTGAGATATTCCGGGAGCCTCCGGCTTTGAGAATATGACAGGCTCCCTCACTGGTTCCTGAAGTTATGGAAATATCTGCGCAAGCGGCAATGCTTGAAAGAGCTTCACCTCGGAAACCGAGGGTCTCTAGGGCATCAAGATCTTCAATGGAGGTAATCTTAGAAGTTGCATGGGACTCACAGCAGAGTGCAAGGTCCTCTGCCGTCATGCCGTGACCGTTATCTATGACTCGGATGGAATCAATGCCGCCCTGCTCAAGGTGCACATCAATACGTGAAGCCCCGGAATCAACAGCGTTATCCATTAGTTCACGGACAACGCTGTGGGGACGCTCAATGACTTCCCCGGCGGCAATGCGCTGTGCCGTCAGGGAAGACAGTTTAATAACAGGTTTTCTCATACCCTAAAATATCGGTATGGAGACATCAAAGGAGAAAGACGGCTTTGATGACAGTCCCGAGTAGGAGACGCCCAGCTCAATATCAGAGGTGGCGTAGGCTGCCCTGGCATACAGGTATCCGTCTGCAAGAGTGAAGCTGCTGAGATTTCTCGCTTCATATCCGGCGGTAAGGCTGTAGGCACCTGACTTGACCCCCACAGAGGCTCCCAGCATGTCATGGTCCCCGAACCCTCCTCCAGTAAGATACAGCGGCATGCTCAGATAATATGCAGATGCCTCAATATGTTCACGGCTCCAGCTTGCCTCACCATAGAGACTCAGATTCAGTTTCTGCGCCGAATCATCAAGCACCCGCTTGATCACATCATCCCGGAATTCGTAATACCGTCCGCCGAACAGCGATGGACTCATCCGCCCCGAAGAAAGTGCAAGATAGCCTCCATAGGAGAGATCTCCTGCAGTTCCCTTGACTCCCCCCATCACTGAGAAGTTCTGAAACCCGTCGGCAGAAAACCATCCTTCGGTCTGCATAATGGGAAACAGCATTGCCGCTTCTGCCACCGCATCAAGGGTATCGGTCAGAGAAAAGGTCAGGTCAATCGACGGAACAAACACGCTCCTGCCGAAAAGTTCCCCAAAGGAACTTAATTCATCTGCCGCATACGTATAGGTAGGCACAGCTCCGAAATCTACCGACGCTCCAACTCCCACCTCCAGCCGGCTCTCCAGCATCCGCAGGGCAAACCGGGTCGAGGCCAGCGCCGGATACCTCAGATCATCAATAAACAGCTGATACTCCGCTGTATCCCCTCCTATGCGCAGATGCATGGGCATCCGGTAGAGCAGGGGATGCATGTCCCGGGGATCAAGGCGGTTGACCGTCATCCCATGGCCCATGGTCACAGGCGTCTGCTGCCCGGCTGTCAGATAAAACTTCCCGTCAGCAGATCCCGCACGGATCGTATCAAGCAGGGACAGGGCATCATAGAATATGTCTGCCGCCAGTTTGAATCCCGTCTGCCCTCCTCCGAAATTCAGTATGTTCCCCCGTGCATCCTCATTAAAGGTGGAAAACATATTCGCAGAGTCATAGACTGTGGATATGCGGAACCCTATCTCAAACTCATCGCCAATGCGCAGCTTCGGATACAGCGTCGTCTCTCCGTACAGCTTTCCGTCATGGCCGAAAAGTGACTGTCCGACGGTAATGTCCGCATCGACCGCTGCAGTTTCTACTTTCTCTTTCGGCTCTTTTGGAACCGATTTTTCAGCTGAAGGAAAAGGAACTATTGGAACCATCGCATCAACTGAGAAAGACGGCTTTGATGACAGTCCCGAGTAGGAGACGCCCAGCTCAATATCAGAGGTGGCGTAGGCTGCCCTGGCATACAGGTATCCGTCTGCAAGAGT
>PWNW01000107.1 GCA_003557605.1 Spirochaetaceae bacterium | reverse complement strand
TGTTTCTGCGGTCTCTTCAATAAAGATATCACCAAAGTCGCCGCCTGCAGATAGGGATGTCTTCAGCACTTCCCCGAGCAGATCCGCTGTGAAATTCACGCAGCATCCTCCTGAAACAAGGTATTGCCGAGGAGTATACTCTATTCGGTAATTATCATCCACCCTCACTCAAAGAGCTTGAGGATGTCTTCAAGGCGCAGTGATGCCGTATCAGGAACATACAGGTCATTGTCGCTTTCAGTGACAGCCTCTCCGACGCCCACAGCCTTCATCATCGCTGTCTTGATGCTCTCAATTCCGGCAGCGGCATCTTCTATTCCGGCACACTCCTCCGGGAAGAGTCCCAAAGCGTCTGCGGCACGGGAAAAGACTTCACAGTCTGGCTTGCCCCGCACCACCTCCTGTGCTGGGACCACAAAATCAAATGCATCTTCAAGCTCCAGCCTCTTGAGAATAAATCCCGCATTTCTGCTTGCCGAAGCAACCGCAGTCTGAATGCCCTGCAGCTTCAGCTGGGAAAGAAGATCCTCAATTCCGGGAAGAATGTCATCCCGGGTCAGGGAATGAAGGGACTCACGGTATGCCCGGTTCTTTTCATCCATATATGTTCTGACGGTCGCCTCATCAAGCTCAACCTGATTATGTCTGAGGATGATCATCAGGGATTCCCTTCTGGAAACACCCCTCAGATGCATATTCAGCCCATGATCAAAATCCCATCCTTCACGGTCAGCAAGCATCTTCCAGGCACGGTAATGAAATTCATCAGTAGAGGTAATCACCCCGTCGAGGTCGAAGATTACCCCGCGAAGAGCAGGCCTGGTTTCAACTGTGACTTCATCGGTGAGTTCTATCTGCCTGGACCTGTGCCTGATGGTAATCGGGGGACCTGAAACCTGGTAGACCGTATGCTCGGGAGTGATGATCACCGTCAGAAGGCTTGAACGTACCTTGACCCTGAATTTCAGCATCTTCCATGATTCGGGAAGCTGGGGCCTGAACCGGGGGACTGAGCCTTCCATCCGGAACCCGCCGATGCCGAAGACCATGGACATCCAGGACCCTGCCATCGCAGCGGTATGCAGACCGTCCTTGGTGTTTCTATGGAGGTCCTCAATGTCCATAAGAGATGTGTCCCTGCAGTACTTCATACCCAGGTCTACATCCCCGCAGTCAAAGGCTACAATTCCCTGTATACATGCTGACAACGAACTGTCCCCGGTAGTCAGGGGCTCATAGAAGGAAAAATCCCGTTTCCTCTGATACCAGGGAAACTGGTCATGGAGCAGCAGCAGCGCCAGCACCGCATCAGCCTGTTTGAGCACCTGGTAGCGGTATATGACCAATGGATGGTAGTACAGCAGCAGCGGGTACTTCTCCTTCGGTCTTCCGGCAAAATCCCAGGGCTCACGCTGAAGAAACGAGTCATCCTGGGGATGAATGCCCAGTTCAGTGTCATAGGGCAGGTACATCCTCCGTGAAGCCTCTCTCCAGAATGAGATCTCCTCTTCCTTCAGATCAATCTTTGCACACAAAGCATTCCAGTACTCACCTTCTGCAGTTTTCAGGTGCTCCGCTTCATCCGAAGCCCTCATAAGATGGTATTTAGCCATAGCATTGGTATAGAAATTGTTGTTCACCAATGCGGAATACTCATCGGGCCCGGTAACTTCATTGATGCAGAACGTACCGCCCTTGCGGGGGTTGAAGAACCCCAGATCAGCCCAGAACCGGGCAGTCTCAAAAAGCAGCTCTGCAGTTCCTTCAGTAAGGAGGGACCGGTCTCCGGTCACATCAATGTACTGGAATATGCTGTATGCGATATCGGCATTGATGTGGTACTGGGCGGTCCCGGCAGGGTAGTAGGCGGAAGCTTCAAGGCCGTTTATGGTCCTCCAGGGAAACAGGGCGCCCCGTTGGGAAAGCTCCTGGGAGCGCTCCCGAGCACGTTCCAGAATGGACATTCGATATAAAACCAGTGATCTGGCCGTCTTTGGGCAGGTAAACGTGAAAAAGGGCATCCCATAGATTTCGGTATCCCAGAAATAGTGGCCCTCATACCCGCCTCCGGTAAGGCCCTTTGCGGCAAGACTGGTCCTGCCGTCTGTTCCAGTTGACTGGAGCAGCTGGAACAGGTTGAATCTGAGGGCCCGCTGCAGCGCATCATCCCCGTCAATCTCCACATCACAGGCATCCCAGAAACGGTCAAGTTCCTGCTTCTGCTCTGCAGCCAGGCCGTCGAAACCAAGGGAAGCTGCAAGATCCATGCTTGCATCCGCCTCTTCCCGGGGCACCTGATGGTCAGGGGAGTCTGTATCATGGTAGTAGAAGCATTTCTCCAGAGTGAAGGTTCCCGAATCAGCGGTAAACGTTACAAAGGGCAGGGTAAATTCATTATCTTCCACGGCAGCAAAAACATCTTTGTCATACCGGTGCAAAGCACTGCAGGTAAGATGCAGCCGGCTTTCAAGGGTGTGAAACGAACTGGTCATTTCATAGTACCCGTTGTGATGCCGGTAGGTGTCCCCGGTCTGCTGCAGAGGAGGGCGCATAAGACGGGTGCTGACCCTGGGGTCATATTCATCCCTCGGGCGCTCAGAAGGAAGCGCAATGGTGGAACGGACCCGGACTGGAATGCCCGGTTCAGTCTTCAGGGAGAACCGCATCGCCCCAAGGTGCTTCCGTGAAAGAGAGATCAGGCTTTCCCAGGTCATGTCAGCGGAGATTCCTGAAGGACTGCGCCACTTCACATGCCGTCTGAGTATGCCGGTTGAAAAATTCAGTTCACGGTAATAGTGCTCAACGGTGGAGGAGGACATGCAGAAGTCCTCCTCCCCGATGGTGATGTCAATATAACGGCAGTCTGGAAGGTCAAGCATGGTCTGGTTGTACTTCGCCAGTCCGTATGCATGCTCCCCGTAGTGTATCGGGGTGAGTTCATAGAACCCGTTGATGAACACCCCCGGATGGTACGCCGGTCTGCGTTCATCAAAAAACCCCCGGAATCCAAGATATCCGTTGCCGATGGAAAAAAGACTTTCCCTCCGTGCAAGGTCCCTGTCACTGAAACGGTCCTCAAAAATCTTCCAGCTGTCACCCATGCTGCACAGCACTCCTTTTCGTTTCTGTTTATCCCTTCACCGATCCTGCCATAAGACCTCGTACAAAGTACCTCTGGAGACCGAAGAACACCGCCATGGGTATCATCATGGTGACGAAGGCCCCTGCAGTAAGCAGATGCCAGTCCTGTCCCCGGGACCCGACCATGGTGGCCAGACGCTGGGTCAGTACCGCCACATCTTCAGTTCCGCCGAGAAACACCAGCGCCACCAGCAGGTCGTTCCAGACCCAGAGGAACTGGAAAATGGCCAGCGATGCAATAGCAGGCACCGAAAGGGGAAGCACCAGAAGCGTGAACACCGTCATCTGCCTTGCCCCGTCAAGGAAGGCGGATTCGAAGATATCACGCGGTATGGTGCTTATATAGTTATACAGCAGGTAGGTCGCTAAGGGAAGACCAAACCCTGTATGGGCCAGCCAAATTGCAAGATAAGTCCCGGTGAGACCGATGCTCTGGTAGTCCCGAAGAATCGGAATCAGTGCAATCTGCAGCGGAACGACCAGCAGGGCTACCACAATGGTGAAAAATATCTTCCTCCCTGGAAAGATCAGCCAGGCAAATCCGAATGCCGCTGCAGCGGCGATGAGAATCGGGATAATCACCGAAGGAATAGTGACCGTAAGGCTGTTGAGAAACGCCCGGGTTAAATTGTCGCCGCTGGCTCTTACAGTATTGCCCTGGGAGTCAACAAAGGTGTATCCCCTTCCTGCCAGCACCTGCCGGTAGTTGTCAAAGGTAAGCTCCGTTCCCCTGGCCGCCGCAGTCCACCACCCCGTGTTCATTACCTGGTCACGGGGTCTCAGGGATGAAATGAACAGCCCAATGGTGGGCAGCGTCCAAATGATGACGATCAGCAGGAGGATCAGGTTAATTACCAGCTTCCATTTTGCAGCTTTCTTTTTTTCCGTTGTCATATCAGAAACCCTCCCGTTTGCTGAACTGCTTCAGGTTGTACCACATCACCGGTATGACCGCTATGACAAGCACAATGGCGATGGCCGACCCCCTTCCGTAATGGAGGAACCGGAACATCTGCTTGTACTGCATGCTCGCAATCACCTCGGTTCCGAAGTTTCCGTTGGTCATGGTAAATACAATATCGAAGATCTTCAGCGATATGATGATGATGGTCGTTGAGACAGTCACCAGGGTGGTAAAGATTGACGGTATGAGAATTCCGGTAATAATCTTCAGCTCCGATGCTCCGTCAATCCTTCCTGCTTCAATAATCGTTGTCGGGATCCCCTTCAGAGCAGCAGAAATTATCACCATGGCGTAACCGGTCTGAAGCCATACAAGAATGATAATGAGAAACACATTGTTCCAAGGCCTGAGGGTGAACCAAGCCTGGGGATTTCCCCCGAAGAATGTCACCAGCGCATTGAGCAGACCAATTTGCTCCTCCCCAGGCGGCTTGTATGCATATACGAAGCGCCATATGACTCCGGCACCGACGAAGGAAATGGCCATCGGCAGGAACACCAGGGACTTGAAGAACTTTTCAAATTTCGAACGGTCCGCAAGGAGGGCAATCAGCAGGCCGAAGCCTACCGCGCCGCCGGTTCCCAGGATGATCCACATCAAATTATTTACAAAGGATTCAAGCATCTTCGGGTCCGTAAAGGCGAATACGTAATTCTGCAGGCCCACAAACTCCTGTGACCGTGCATCGAAAAAACTTAGGTACAGAGACCTCAGTGCAGGAAGAAACAAGTACCAGCCAAGAATAACCAGTGCAGGCCCGACAAAGACAAAGGGCTGCAGTTTCTTGGCAGTGTTCATCGGCAGCCGGTTTACTATCCAGTCGGCAACCCAGAATAAAAGCGCAACTCCACCAACCCCCCAGATTATCGCCACTGCGGCGATAATTCCCTGCGGCGCATTGCTGTCCCGGAGAAAAATAAAACCTCCATACAGCACAATAAATGCGACAAAGGGAATAAATAATGATATCAGAACCCGTCCTGCAGCAACCAGCACTTTCTGTGCGGCACTCCCGGTTCCTTGGGTCTTCTCCATTTCTGACATACGTTGCTCCTCAGGTATGTTTCTGCTGTAAGGGAAAGCGGCCGCAGGCCTGCGGCCGCTTCAGTCATACAGTATCAGTACGTATTACGGCCAGCTTCTCTGGATGTCGTTAAGTACTGCATCCAGGGACTTGCCGCCGACCCAGTCAACCATTCCAGTCCAGAAACTTCCAGCGCCCACCGGTCCGGGCATCAGGTCAGATGCATCAAACCTGAATACCTCGGCATTTACCAGAGCTTCAGCCAGGGAGCGTTCAATTTCATTAGGATAGGCGTCAAGGTCCTGGTTCAGGTAGGGAAACAGTGCTCCGCCTGCACGGGCCCACAACTCTCCGGATTCCCAGGTAGCCAGGAAATCCATGAATTCCCGTACATCTGGAGAATCAGTGAATGCCACAAACTGGTCGCCTCCTCCGAGAATAGGAATGCCGTATTCAGGATCTATGCCCGGAAGCGGGAATACTCCGACCTCCTCAACCAGGTTGTCCTGAATGTGATCGGGGAAGAAACCGGTAATAAAGTTGCCCTGCCTGTGCATCCATGCCCGGGGCGGGTCCTGGAACATCGGACGGGGAGCATCTCCGAAACTGGTGGTGAGAATTGTGTTCACGCCGCCGTAGACATACTTAGGATCCAGCCAGATTTCTCCGAGTATTTCAAAAGCCTTTTTCACTGAAGGATGGTTAAAGGGAATCTCATTGGTGATCCACTGGTCATACAGATCGGGTCCTGCAGTACGCAGCATAATGTCCTCAATCCAGTCAGTACCGACCCATCCGGTGGCTCCGCCTGACTCCATCCCGACTGCCCAGGGAGTATGTCCATTGGCAACCATCTGGTCCATCAGCGACTCAAGCTCATCCCAGGTAGTGGGGATTTCATACCCTTCAGCTTCCCATGCCTTCTTGGGATACCATACAAAGCTCTTGGCATTTACCCGGTGAAACACGCCGTAGGGAGTGCCGTTGTAGGAACCGAGCTCCTTCCATACCGGCGCGTAATTTGAATCCACCGCCTGTTCCAGGGAGCTCCACATGGGCACCAGGTGTCCGCCCGCTGCAAAGTTCTTCATCAGACCTGGCTGGGGAAGCGCCGCGATATCAGGGGGGTTTCCTCCCTCCACCCTCACGCTGATAAGCGTCTCGAACTCCGGTGATCCCTCATACCGGATCTGAATGCCAGTTGCTTCCTCGAAGGGACGGATTGCCTCTTCGAACCGCCTTGCCTCCTCATCAACAAATGCACCGAACACAGTTACAACCCGTGCCGGTTCTGCCTGCTGCTGTCCTCCAGCAGTAAGCGATGTCATTGCGATCATCACAATGATCAGCAGACATACAACCTTTTTCATAAACTTCTCCTTTCTTGAATGCTGTTCCACATTCAAGCACATGCAGTTTTTTATACACCCGAAAGTGTACAGATATGTATCAGCAGGACTGGCGAACAACCAGTTCCGGCAGTACAACCTCCTGAAGCAGAGGATCATGGGACCCTCCGTTAATCATGCTCAGCAGCCGCTCACTGCCCTTTCTTACCATCTCCTCTCTGGGCTGGTGAATTGTTGAAAGCCCGGGACGATAGAAATGACCGAAATCAATGTCGTCATACCCCATGATCCTGATATCCTCAGGGACCTTGATGTCCAGGTCCCTGAGGGCATCGATCATGCCGAGTGCCATGATGTCGGCTTCTGCAAATATTCCGTCTATTTCATCAAGAATTCCTCGGTGGTCCATGATCATCTGGTAGCCGAAGTCAAAGGAGCATTCCCCCTTGATCACCGAATTTGGAAGCAGCTCTATCCCATGCTCAGCCATGGCACGCTTAAACCCTGCAGTCCGTTCAATGAACTGAAGATCAGGGGTATCCTCCGTTACACAGATCATTCGTCTGCACCCTGAAGAAACCAGATGAGAAGCAGCCAGATACCCTCCGTACTCATGGTCCGTGAAGATGTAGTTCATGCTGCCGTAGCTTACTCCCTTGGGCTTGAAATGCAGCACCACATAGGGTATTCCGGACTGAAGGATAAAGTCCCAGTCCTCCCGTCCTACCCAGGGATGAATAACAAACAGTCCGTCGATCTTCTTCATCCTAATAATCCGCTGAATATTGCTTTGATGGGTATAGGGATTTCTCGGGTAGGTGATGATGCAGTCCAGTGAAATCTTTTCAAGGGAGTGACGAATACCGCGAAGCATCATGTTCATAAAGAAATAGGTTCCAATATCGTCAAAGATTTCAGGGAACACAATGCCCACGGTGCCGGTTTTCCTGGTTGAGAGGCTTCTTGCTCCCGCATTGAACTCAAAATTAAGATCACGGGCAATCCGCTGGATGGTAAGCTTTGTTTTTGCAGATACCATAGGACTGTCGTTGAGGCTTCGTGAAACAGTTGAGTGGCTCACACCTGCAATTTTCGCTATATCCTTAATGGTTATCTGTTTTTTCATATGCACCTTTGCACACGTTTGCTATAATGTGTAGAAATTATATAACAAAGAAATCATAAGTCAAGTATTTTTTTTGTATATAATATATATAGTATTATATAAAGCATTTATAAAACATTTATAAAAAATAATTCATAATATTTTTTTATAAATCTATGCACAAGTGTGTATTTTTATGTTCTTTTTATTCGTAACTGCTGTTGATTTTTCCTTCCAGTGCACGTAGAGTATCTGTATGACTCATCCCTTTTTCCATCCGGTGCCCATGGCATTGTCCCACCGCGGTGATGCACAGAACTTTCCAGAGAACACCCTTGAGGCTTTTCGTGCCGCAGCAGAGCTGGGGACCCACTGCATTGAAAGCGACGTGCAGATGAGCGCAGACGGACATGCGGTGCTTATCCACGACGAGACGCTGGAGAGGACCACTGACGGTTCCGGCAGGGTCGACAAGCATACCTTGAAACAGCTCAAGATGCTTGACGGGGGATACAAGTTTTCCCCCGACGGCAAAGAGAGCTTTCCCTTCCGTGATCAGGGCATCACCATCCCCTGTCTTGAGGAGACTCTTGAAACATTCCCCGATATGCGGTTCTGCCTTGACCTGAAACCGAAGAGCGCTGCACTGGTGAGAGAATTCTGCTCAGTCATCAGCCGGATGGATGCCCTTGACCGGATTCTATGCTCCAGCGCCCATGATTCGAATCTAAGGATCCTACGGGAGCTTCTCCCCGATGCCGCATCAGGATGCGGGACCAGTGAACACCTCGGGGTGCTGCTGCTTGCCCAGCCGGGCATGCTGTTTCTCAGGAAATCCCTGCCCGGGCAGGTACTGCAGGTTCCTCCGACCCTTGGTCCCCTGCCCCTGCTGACCCCACGTCTGGTGCAGCAGTTCCATCAGGCGGGACTGTATGCATATACCTGGACGGTGAACCGCAGAGACCATATGGAGGAGCTGCTTGAGGCAGGGGTTGACGGTATTGTGACCGACGAAACAGCACTGCTGCTTGAAGTAATCAGGGAGTACTCAGAGAGCTGAGAAGCGCCCCTCCATATACTCTGCAGTCGCTTCATCACGCTGCAGAGCATCCTTCATGGCCCGTATTGCAGGATTCTCATCAAGGGATTTATTCACCGCTGAAAAATCTCCGATCTGTGCCTCTGTACCGGGTACGGCCCCGTATCCGGTCATAGCGGAATCACAAAATTCCTTGCGGGCATCCTCCATGCGCCGGGCGCACAGTCCTCTCTCTGCATCAATCCAGTGACGAACAATTGACAGGAAATCTGCTGCGGAAAAATCCTGAAGCTTCCGGTATTTCTTGCTCTCTATGCAGGCAAGACACCAGTCAAGCTCATCTGACTGAAAGGCCTCGGCACATTGATCAAGGGCCCCGTCGATATCTTCGGGTTCAGGGTAAGCACCCTCTTCAATACCCTCAATCAGTGAATTCACCCGTGCCAGCGGAAGGATCATGCCGCCGAGATCAGTCCACACATCCTGTCCTGAACCGCGCTGGGACTCCAGGGCAGCCAGCACCTCCTGAAGAGAACACTCGGGTGAAGCACGAAGCAGATGCTCCAGCGGCGTTAAAAGCACAGAGCCCAAGTAGGAACGAAGCAGCATCTCATACAGCTCAAGCCCGTCATCAAGGTCCTTTCTCCTGATCAGGTAGGTGTCAAAATCAAAGGCATCCTGGTGAACTGCATCAGCATGAAGCTTCTGCAGTGTCTCAATGCCCTCAACAAGGGCCTGCATGGTCATAGGGTTAATCAGGGAGAAATTGAGTCTGTCACGGATCACCCTGCCCCTTCTGGCATCACGTTTCTTCCACTTATCTATATCGCGGAGAATGCCGATGGTCCCGATGTTCCGTCCCGGAAGCAGCACGCTTCTCTGGTGAATCTCAACCAGGTAGGAAAACGGGAACTGCCGCAGGTCGCACGGCGTAACATGCTCCCCCATGATCACTGTCCCGGCCCCGATACGCTTCGGCCACCTCAGGTATACGTTGGATGCGGTCTTGCATCCCCGGTCCATGATGCCCTGACTGTTGGGCCCGAGCTTGTACATATGGTTGCTCTGGTTTGTGCCGCTGCCTGCGTTGAAGAACGACAGGCTGCATGCAATCAGCAGGGTTCCCTTGTGATGGCTCACGGAAAAGGGGCCGGCAAACACTGAGGCAATTTCCCCGTGCCCGAACTCCGAACCGGCAAATGCCGCGGAATCTATGGAGGAGAACTGCTTTTCCACCTTCACCGACTGCCCGATGAAGGAGTTTTCCAGGCTTGACCCGTAGCTGACTGAGGTCCCCTCCTGGATCACAAAGTTTTTTGCATAGACATTGATGCCGATGCGTACCGGCATGTCCCGATTGCTGAGGATGGTGCCGTTTATCAGGGCGGAGGCACCGTCGATGCAGCTGTGGGGTCCGATGACCACATTTCTTACGATTTTCGTATGACGAATTGATGCATGCTCACCAATCACCCCCGGCTGACGCGAAGATGCTTCGGCACGCCGAAGTGCGACCGCCTGCAGGGTTTCAATCAGCTTAGGGCGATGCCGAAACGCCGCCTGCAGAAATCCCACATGGGAATTCATGGTATCATAGATGCAGACCGATCTTCCCCCGTTTTCATTGATCACCTTCACCATGGTCCCGTTGCCGAAGGTATGCTCCGGTTCTGTAATCAGCTCCCCGACATGATCAATTACTGCATGGTCCCCTATGTGATACCCGCTGATTCTTGTGCCGATTTTATAGATATACACATTATCCCCGACGGTCACCGAATCAAGAATGGCATGGTGAATCCCCGATTCAACCTTGCCGGTGCTGGACACATCCACCGAGCCGGTAAACTCTCCGAGATACACCTTGTTGTGAAACCGTACATGGGTCAGTCTCAGGGGATTGAAGTTCTGCACAACCCGTACATTGGACCAGGAATCTGCCCGGCACCCGTTGGCCTCAAGGAGCAGAATCTCCTTACTTGTAAGACTTCGATAGGAATCAGCGGATTTCATGGACATCAGTATACAGGAAACCCGCCGTTGAACAAAGAATAAAACCACGGCGATGGGAAAAAAATACCCCTGCCCGTTTATTTTTTTTACATTCCCTGAGGTCCCCCAAGGGAAAACCGGACAAACCCGTAGGCTGCATACGGAACGGCATTGGTAAAAATACTATCATTGAATGCCGCAAGGGCAGTTGCACCGGCCCCGACATGCAGCCAGTCATTCACCTTGTAGGCTGCGGAAACCTCAGGCAGCCATACCTGGGCAGTTGCGAATTCTCTTACCACTCCGAAGGCTAAGAACGCCCCTCCTCCTATGCTTCCGGTAAACCGAAAGTTCGACACATCTGCCTCAACGGTAACAGTCGGGTACATCAGAGACATCAGGATTAGGGTGTACGCCCTGAAGCCTGCGCCAATTCGGAAGGTTTCATCGCCCCAGAAATAGTGCATCTTCACATCGGGAACCACAACTGCATACTCCAGCAGCTCTTCGTAGGTTTCCTCTTCAGTCACCAGACCAGCCAATCTCGGCACATTCAGGCCGATGTCAAACTGAATTTGTGATGCAAGCGGAAAAATTCCCAGAACAGCCAGCACCCCTGCAGCAGCCAGAATCCGTATAGTTTTCATGCATCATGTCTCCTATACTTGAAAATGTATGCCTGAGGTTCAGGAAAGTCAACGGGAATAAAAAAAAGAGCCGTCTCCAAGGAAACAGCTCTACGGGAGTGACGGGGATTGAACCCGCGATCTCCGGCTTGACAGGCCGGCGCGATAACCAGCTTCGCTACACCCCCGTAACGAATGAAAAAATGCACTATTATCGAATTTTTGTCAAGAGCTTTTTAAAAAATACTGCCCTTGACTGCAGAGAGATTATCCGGTATCACAGAATAGGAGCATCCCATGACCTTCAGACGGTTTTATTTAACTGCATTTGTCCTCATTATCCTATCCTGTGCAGCTACGGCAGTTCTTCTTCCAGGGCTGCCAAGTTCTGTGGCCACAAGATGGACTCCCGACGGAGAGGTTCTCTCCTCGGGTTCCCGGTTCATCCTTCTGGCCACTGCAGGACTTCCCCTTCTTTCGCTCTGGCTGATCTACAAAACCCCTTCCGTAAGCCCTAACGGGAATACCCATAGAAAACATACCTATGCCTACAGCATCACCATCGGGTTTTTCCTGGTCTTTCTCATCGGCATTCACTGGGTGATAGTCCTGTTCAACTTCGGCATCCATTTTCAGACAGCCCTAGCGGCACGGATCGTGATTGCCCTGGCACTGTTCAGCACCGGGTGGGTGCTGCCGAAAATCCGGTTCAACCACAGTGTGGGTATCAGAACTCCCTGGAGCACAAACGATGAGACAATATGGAAAAAAACCCATGCTGCAGGAAGAAACCTTTTCTATGCAGCAGGGGTTATGTTCATCGTCAGCAGCTTTTTCACCGGTGCCTCGGCCTTCTGGATCGGTGCAGCAACCCTCATTTCCGTAGTGGTGCTGCTCTATCTCTATTCATACATCCTGGGAAAGCAGAAGTCAGACACCTAAGAACGTTTCCTGCGGGTCCCTTTCGTACCGGTCTTGATGATCTTCTCCGCTTCTTCAAGGGTCAGCTTCTCAGCAGCCGCCTCATTTTTCATCTGTTTCGGCAGGGCAACGTTTTTCGTCCCATGCTTCAGGTATGCTCCGTATTTCCCTTTGCAGAGGGTAATTTTTTTGCCGGAAGAACTGACACCGAGTTCCTTCAGGACCGTCACCCCTCCTCTTCCCTGCTTCGGTCTGGCAAGCAGATTTAGGGCTTCATCAAGGGTAATTTCATGAAGCTGCTGTTCATCCTTGACTGACCTGAATTCTCCGTCATGGCTTACATAGGGACCAAATCTTCCGATCCCTGCTGTAATGTCCTTGCCGGTCTCAGGATGGGCCCCCAGGGTCCGAGGAAGGCTCAGAAGCTTGAGAATCTCATCAAGCTCCATGGCTTCAGGGCTTTTACCTTTTGGTACGCTTGCCCGTTTGGGCTTCGGCTGATCATCACTCTTTTCTCCCAGCTGGAAATAGGGGCCGTAGCGTCCGGTGAGGAAAAAGACCGGCAGACCGCTTTCAGGATCATACCCAAGAGGTTTCGGGCCCTCCTTCTGCACCTTGATCAAGTGCTCAATATCCTCATCCTTGAGATCACCAGGAGGAATATCTTCCGGGACAGATGCATGCACCGTCTCATCCTTTGCATCGACCAGCACATAGGGTCCGTACTTTCCGATGCGAATCCCGTCAATGCAGCTGATCTGCGGCAGCTTAATAATCCGTGATTTCCCCGGATCGATGTCATGTTCACGGCGCTCAACCTGATGCTTCAGTCCCTGATCTCCCAGATAGAACTGCTTCAGGTACTCAAGCCGGTTGACCTCCCCCTCCGCAATCCGGTCCAGACTGTCCTCCATGGAGGAGGTAAAGCTGTATTCGATAAGGTCCTGGAAGTTCTCCTCCAGCAGCTGGATCACCGCCATACCGGTGAATGTCGGTACCAGGGCATTTCCCTGGGTCTGCACATATCCCCGCTGATGGAGGGTGTTAATAATTGATGCATAGGTTGACGGGCGGCCGATATCAAGCTGCTCAAGCTGCTTCACCAAAGTCGCTTCAGTATACCGTGCAGGGGGCTTCGTCTCATGGGGAACAGGCGCAAGATCCTTGAGGGACACGGTCATCCCTTCACTGAGCTTCGGCAGCCAGCTTTCCCGGTCATCAAGGGCAGCTTCGGGATCATCCTTGCCTTCCACATAGACCCGGACAAACCCGGGGAAGACAATCCTGGTCCCCGAGGCAGTGAACAGCGCATCCTCCGCTGCAATTTTCACCGTAGTGGTGGCCTTCTCCACCTCAGCCATCTGGGTGGCAAGGGTACGCTTCCAGATCATGGAATAGAGCGCCAAATCCCTTCCGGTGAGCCCCGTCTCATCGGGATGCCGGAAGGTCTCTCCGGAGGGCCGTATTGCCTCATGGGCCTCCTGAGCTCCCTTGGATTTAGCGCTGTAGCGTCTCACCTCATTGGAGAGGTACTTGGACCCGAAGTGCTTCTCCACCGCCTGCCGAGCAAGGGCAGTCCCTTCACTGCTGAGCACCGGGGAATCTGTCCTCATATAGGTAATAAATCCCTGCTCATAGAGCCGCTGGGCCGCCTGCATCGTATTACGTGCAGAAAGCCTCAGTTTTCTGTTTCCTTCCTGCTGCAGCGTCGATGTGATGAACGGGGGTGCCGGCCTGTTCCTGCTCTGCTTTTCAGTAACCGACTCCACACTCCAGGTTCCCTGTTTCAGACGCTCCACCAGAGCTTCTGCCTCGCTGCGGTCCAGTACAAGGGATTTCTTCCCCTTCTTCTCACCGGTTATGGAATCAAAATCCTTGCTCCCGGCAATCCGCTGTCCTCCCAGGGATTCAAGTTTCGCTTCAAAGCTCTTTGATGCCCCGTCCTCCGGGCGGAACAAATCAGCCTTGGCGTCCCAGTAGGTGCTTTTCTTAAAGGCAATCCGCTCAAGTTCCCGGTCAACAAGAAGCCGCAGGCCCGGTGACTGCACCCGTCCTGCTGAAAGACCGTAGGCAATTTTCTTCCAGATCAGCGGGGAGAGGGTATATCCGTAGAGACGGTCAAGGATTCTTCTTGTCTCCTGGGCATTCACCAGGTTCATATCGATGTCCCGTCCATGCTCCACCGCATATTCGATGGCGCGCTTGGTTATTTCATGAAACACCATCCGCTTTACTGGAACCTTCGGCTTGAGCACCTGCACCAGATGCCATGATATGCTCTCCCCTTCCCGGTCCTCATCCGTGGCAAGCAGGACCATGTCCGCTTCCTTAACCTGTCGTTTCAGCTGCTGGATCACCTTCCCCTTTCCCCGGGGGGTGACGTAGAGGGGTGCAAAATCATGGTCAACATCTATGCCGATCTTTGCCCAGGGTTCCTTTTTCAAGGCAGCGGGTATTTCAGCAGCGTTCTGAGGCAGGTCCCGAATATGTCCGACACTGGCTTCGACGCTAAAGGTTTTAGGCAGAAAACGCTTAATGGTACGCGCCTTCGTAGGGGACTCAACTATAACCAGCACTCTCTCACTCATGGAGGCACTCCTTGCAGAATACATAACGGTTACGCATTGGTATCTATTTAGCTATGAAACAGCAGCATCGTCAAGGAGGTATCAGGATTTATTTCAAAAAAAAGATGGATCATCGCAGGCTTTCATTGCAGAGCAGCAGGTCAGCACATTCCGAGTACTGATAATCACATGACTGCATCTCACGAAATGATGGATACTTACCTTGTCATACCGCCGGTTTGCAGATACAATAATGCTGAAAAAGTCCTCCTGAGGAGCACATGTGAGATTAACAAAAAAAGTATTTACCGATCTTGGGATCTTTATGATCGGGTTCGGCCTGGTCATCGGGATTGTCTTTCCTTTTTTTATGCTGCTGCTCGGCATTCCCGCAGAATCCGTCATGACCCCAGCGTTTTTCCTCTCCTGCACGGCAGCTGGAATTCTTGTAGGGGCAGTCAATATTCTTCTGGCACGCACGGTAGCAGGACGCAGGATGAAGGCCCTGGCATCTAAAATGCACTTCATCACTGACAAGCTGAACACCGCAGCGGCTCTCTCAGATCTGCAGGACTGCTCTGAGGAGTCCTGCAGACTCCCTGAGGATTCCGACGATGAGCTGGGGGACAGTGCCAGGTCCTTTAACAGCTTGATCCATGCCCTTGCCTCTTCGGTAACCCTGGAAGCAGCAGTGCGGTCCTTCAACACCATGCTCTCAACCCAGATAGAGCTGGCGGGGCTCACGAAACGGGCCCTGGAGCAGATTATCTCCTTTTTTCACGCCTCCGCAGGAGCCCTGCTGATTGAGCGGGGAGGAGAACTGGAACTGGTCTCCTCCTACCGTATTCAGGACCCCCAGTCCCTGGTTTCCCAAGAGGCCATGTGGCAGGACATTGAGTTTTTTGGGAGAAAGCGGATCAAGTTCCCTGAGGATGTCCTGATAGACGGAACCTTGGTGGAATTTCGTCCTGCTGAGATTATCATAGAACCGATACTATACCGAGACGTACCCATCGGCATCCTGCTTCTTGCATGTTCACAGCCCTTTGAAGATGAGCTTATCAGGTCCCTGGACATGTTCTCCCAGTCCCTTGCAATGGCCATGAAGAATGCGGTGACCTACGACCAGCTCCAGAAACTTGCAGCTAATGATCCCCTTACCGGAATTTACAACAGGCGCTTCGGCATGACCAGGCTCAACGAGGAGTTCAACAGATCAGTCAGGACCGACCTGCCCATTGGAATTATCATGCTTGATCTGGACCATTTTAAAAAGGTAAAAGACACCTACGGTCATGCCGTCGGGGACAGGGTGCTTATTAATATCGTGAAGATAGCCGCCATGGCAGTACGGAAGGGTGATTTTGCCGTCCGCTACGGC
>PWNW01000337.1 GCA_003557605.1 Spirochaetaceae bacterium | reverse complement strand
TAATTTCCTGACAACATGTGCTGTATGACATGCCGGAAACCTGAAGCCCGGTTTCCGTGTTTTGGGTGCAAAGGTAGTAATTTTGATGTGTACACGTATTTATTTGATCCGGAGAAGATCTATTATTTTCCGAACAGATGTAAAAAAATCAATCAGCTTAAAGAGGATATTTGCATACGTAATGCTGAACAGGGTATTGATATCATATATGATGATGTCATCCTGATGTTTATCCTCATGATTTATGTGAGAACCTCTCAGGATAAAGATGAATCATTCAAGAATATTTTTAAGAAATACACTATCGGCACCAAAGGTGATGTTGAAGTAACTGCAGATGAGGTTCTTAACAATTTGCCAGCTGGATATGAAAATCTAAAAATCGATTTTTCAGAGGAAAAGAAAAAGCTCCAATATGCATTGTCGGAATACAAAAAAGAAAATATCCCAGAAGGGTCAGATCAAGAAGAAAAATATGATAAAATAATTAGTGAAGAGAAATATAACGCTGCAACTATACTTGGGTTTCTCCAATCAGCTCACAGTAAAAACCGCTGCTTGGAAGATGGCTCTCTGTTTCAATACCTAAGAGGTTGTGAGTATGGTGGGTCGGCACATTTGCAAACCAGGTTATCGGTACTGTTGGTGACCTGGTACATCACCACGCAATACGCCAAAAAAGATAACATAAAATATATCGGCTTGCGGTGCTCACCTAATACCTACAACAAAATGGGTTTAGAGAAGGCAAACGAAGATTTAAAGAAAGAAGGGGTAACCGAAGAAGCTGATTTGTATAAGTCTGATCTGTCCTGTGCACCACAAATGGAAGCATTGATAGCCGGATTGGAGCATTATAAAAGACTAACAATTGATGAATATAAATTTAAGACTCAAATCAACATTATCATCACTGCAAAAAGGCATAAAAGTGATGACCACTTCAAAGATAATGTTGATTTAGCAAAAATTTATCGAACGGGATTGCCAAGAAATGATAAAGATGATGAAAAGGAAGTAGTAAAACCATCCTACTTTAATAAGCCAATTGAGGTTGTAAGTTTTGACCTGGCGGGGCTCGAAGAGGGGAACAGGGCGAGCAAATACATTAAGAGGTTTAAGCCACTGCTGAAAGAATGTTTTCCTGTAACCATACATGCAGGTGAAGAAGATAGCTCTGATGGAATTTGGGAAGCGATATACTATACGCAGTCTCAAAATATTGGCCATGGCTTATCATTAGTTGAGGATGAGAATCTTTATAACATCGTCAGGGATCGCCACATAACCATTGAGCTCTGTCCAATCAGTAATATTCTTACACGCAGTTCCAGCGATCAATATTTATTTGATGCAAAGAAGATTAAATCACCTGATTCTTATGAAAATGAGTACCCCCTAAGAAAATATTTTCATGATGATATCAACGTCACGATAAATACGGATAACCCGGTAGTAAATACCTTTGTTTCAAGTGATAATATTTCAGAATTAATTCCTTCGAATCTTAGTATGGAATTCTTGGTAGCCGCAAAATTGAATGGAGGCATGACCAGGTGGCAAACTCTTCGGTTGATTAAAAACGGGTTTAAGGGTGCGCCTATTTCAAAGGATGATAAGCGAATGTTACTGAATGAAATTGAGGATGAGATATTTGAGCTGATTATAGATCAGTATACTTAGAATATGTAGTCATGAGTAAATCAATCAAAATATTTGTAGGGCTTGGAGGATTTGGATCTTCTGTTGTCCAAAAATTATATAAACGTACTACAGAAAAGGCTGGGGTTACCCAACCGCCATCTCATCTGAAGTTTGTGACCTATGATTGGTTGATGTATGAAAAAAATGATTCTGATGAAGGTCTTCTGAATACTTTTGGTATCACGGAGATGGCCTCGGAAGCAGCCCAAGATTATTTGGATCGAAAAAAGAAGAGCCTTTCTGATTTGTCGATATGGTGGCCTGGTATAGCTAAGGAAAAAGATAAAAAAACACGCTGGCAATTACCTCCTTATGAAATGAACAATCAGTCAAGACCATTAGGGAGATTATCGTTTATGTATCATATTGAAAAGCAGACAAATAATCTAATAGAAAATATCAAAAGAGAATATTTTGATGCTATAAATAAAAATAAGTTAAACGAATCTAATATAGATGTTCGAATTATTTTAGTGAATTCATTGGCAGGAATCACGGGTAGCAGTTCATTCCTGGATGTCGCGCATTTGCTTAAATCGCAGCTGGACCGAAGCAGCGTCAGTAATTTTCAACTGATGTTGTTTACGGTGACCGGGGATGCCGCTATGCATAAGCGGACGGAATTTCAAAATCCTTCCTACAAACTGGCCCTGTCGAACACATATGCAGCTCTTACAGAACTTGATTTTTGGATGGATTTTGACCCTTCAAAGAATGACACAATGGAGTTTCCCAAATACGGAAAAGTTGAACGAAAGGCTCCGTTGTTTAATCAGTGTAACATTATATGCCTGGATAATCAAAATGGGCGAACGCTACAGCATTGGTCAAGCTACGTGGATTATGTGACGAACCTGCTGGATGTCCTTGAAATTAAATCCGAAACGGCCGGATCTTTTAATTCCATTTACGATAACTTTTTAACGTTGGCTGCCATAGCTGATTCACCGTATGCGAGCATGGCCACTGGAGCGATTTATTATCCATACAGAGACGCGTTGGAATACGTGTACTCCTACCTGGCTGAAGAGGTTCTCAATGACTTGGTCTTTGAGGTGGACAAATCCCAGGTCAAAAAAGATCTTGAAAAAGATTTAGAATCCCTTGGATTGGCTGAAGAAGGTTACTTTTTTGAAGGAACTTCACGCATAAACCAACACCGAAAAGACCGCATTTTTGAGCGCCTCGAAGCTCCATGGACCGATGAGTTTGGAGAAAAGCATCCACACCCGGTAGTGTCATTAGGGCTATTGGAGCAGAAACTAAATCTGGAAAATGTGCAGAGTGTTGTCAAAAATATTGAGTCACACAAAAAAGATTTGCAGCGGTTTTATAATTTTTCCAAAATTGAAGTATATAATTCAATTATATGGGGCTTAAAGGCAACCCTGCATCACAGCGATCCTGGCCCCTCACTTTCTTATATGAGAGAGTACCTGAAAGAGCTGAAAGTCATCATAGATGGCCGAATCAAAGGACTTGAAAATTATATTCCTGAGATATTTGAGGAAAAGGAGTATACATCTGCTCGGGATAGCTATGTAGTAGAAAAGGCAGATCTCGAGAGAAAAACGAAGAGACGTAACCTACCTGATTTCCGGTCTGCGACTGAAGAGTATATTTGGGCTATGAAGTTGGTTGAGAAGTCGAAAGCCAAACGGGATATCTATGAGAAATTGTCACTGCAGCTCGAGTGGTATTTGAAAGCTGTAGAAGAGCTCCAAGCCCCTCTGGAGAGTTCCGTACTCAAGCATTACAAAATCATTCGATCCGGGCTTGAACAGGGAACGTACAGCAATTATGAACGGGAAGATTTTAACATCGAAGCCTTATCGGTTCAGGAGTACAAGCAAGAATACCGGCAATATTACGAGCAGCTTGTAACGGATAAACCGAAAGAGATTGATCGAATAAAATCGAATGTAAAAAATCAGGTGTTACATCTGCTGAGTACCGATAGAAAAGGGGGTTCAGGTAAAAAAACTGACCGTATCGGTAATCTTGAATTATGGGCTAAATACACGATAACTCCACAATGGAGTGGTCAAAGTTCCGATCAAAGCACGCGCGTACAGTTTATCGACCGGGATGATCAGGTCCGACTGAAGGATCATATGAGGCAACTGTTTGACTCTATCATGGAGGATGAATTTAAGGAGATGACTACTGGGATCTTGCCCAAGAATGTGGTCGAGGCGTTGTATAAAGAAGGTAAGATATTGAGTAGAGATCGTAAGCGACCGAAACGGTTAAGTACCCTTTTGAAAGAGAAATTGAACCAGCTTGAATCGTTAGTAACCCCTTTCGTAGTTCTAAACCGTGACTGTAAAATAGGTTATGAGAAAATGTTGTCAATTGAAACCTCAGATATAGCTCATCTTTTCTCAACTTATGAAAATGATGAATATTTAGAAAAAGATGCAGATGAGATTGGCGGTGTCTTAAATTATAATCGGAAAACTTTAAAAGCGGAATATAATAAACCTGCACATTCTGATCATATAGCAATGATCAAATTCTTCGGAGGATTTAAACTACAGCATCTCGTTCCTTACGAGGAGAAATATAAATTTGCTTACGATAATTCAAACATTGAACATTT
>PWNW01000332.1 GCA_003557605.1 Spirochaetaceae bacterium | reverse complement strand
CTCATCGGTGACGGTGAAAACTGCAGTTTCCTGGGACAGCAGGAAGATCACCGAACGGTCATCAAACCTGCAGAAGGGGGAGCGAAGAAGCGCCGCATAGGCTCCCCGGTCATGGGGATACGCGGTGACCCGCAGAAACAGGTACATATCATTCACAGGTGACTCGAGAAACAGGGACCGGGGAGATTCGGGAGTATAGGGAATACCCGCCCTCCGGAGGGCCCGCTCGAAAACCAGCTGGTTTGAAGTGGTCCGGAGCAGCAGCGCCGTATCTTCGTAGCGCATCGGCCGAAGCGTCCCGTCCTCTCCCTCAATGCGGGTGCGGTTCTGCTCCACCTCCTCCTTGATGCGGCGGGCTATGTAGTATGCCTCGGATTCCACGGCCCTGAGCATCTGCTGCTCCTCGTCCTGAGCATCGGGATCATAGGGGTAGTACATCACCGTAACCGGGTGCGCCCCGGCCCCCGGCCCGAGACCGGGGAGGAGCTCAGAAAAGTCAGCGGCATATGCAGGATTGTCCTGACCCATCACCGAAGAAAACACCTGGTTGAAAAATGATATAAGCCGGGAGCTGCTGCGGTAGTTCTTCTTCAGTTCGATGCAGGAGCCTCCGTGACTCACCAGTTCCTCCTTGAGCCCCTTGAAGACGCTGACGTCCGCACCCCTGAACCGGTATATGGACTGTTTTTCATCACCCACAAAGAAAAGTTTCGCCGGATTGAGGTCTGCCGCCCCGGGCATACCCTCCTGCTGGTGCTGCTCATCCTCTGCCAGCAGGTACAGCAGCTGTTTCTGGAGCACGTTGTTGTCCTGGAATTCATCAATCATGATCCACCGGTACTGCCGGGCATACCATCGGCGCAGGTCCCGGTTGGTCTTCAGAATTTCCACCGCCAGCTCAGCTGAATCCCTGAAGGACAGCACCTCGGAGGCCAGTTTTTTTTCACAGACCAGATCCTGGAACTCCCTGATCCATCTCAGCACCGTCAGCCGCTGATCCTCCCGCATCAGCTCCGATGCCCCCATGGCGACAGTCTCCAGGCATTCCCTCCACTGCTCGGCATGTTCATTGAAAAACCGTGCGATATCACGTTTTTCGGTAGGCTTGGGCATCTTCCCTACTTCTTTGACCCCCTGCAGCAGCTGCTGCACCTCCTCACGGCCGGGAAACGCCCCTCCGGTCAGCCAGGGATGATCATGAAGCAGGGCATCGGTCTTCCTGCAGCAGTCAAAGCTTGATTTGAGCCCCTTCTTAGCATCCTCCGGTTCCCCCTCCTCAAGGGCATATGCGCACAGTGATGCAAGATCTGATGCGCAGCTTGCAATTTCTCCTCTGATGTATTCCTGCTGTCTCTGCACCGTTTGCTCGGGATCTATCCGGGAAACAAGGCTTCCGTGGACGTCTGCAGCAGGAATAAGCACATCCGAGAGGATCTGTTCGAAGGAGAGGGTCCTCAGCAGCAGCCTGGGGGCTTCATCATGCTGGCTGGAGAGCAAAAACTCAAGCGCCGCCTGCTGCGCCAGGGTGCTGCACCGGTCATTGTCCTGCACGAAGCTTGGAGGAATCCCGAAACGAAGGGGATCGCTCCTGACTATCCGGGCGCAGAAGCTGTCAAGGGTTGAAACAGCCGCCTGATCAAACCGCTCCAGCTGCCGGGCAATCCGGGGGTCATCACGGTGTTCATTCAGCCTGCGGTGAATCCGCTCCCGCATTTCAATGGCCGCCTTGCGGGTGAAGGTAAGGGCCAGCACCTGATCAACCTCGGCACTGCCCTCCAGCACAAGCTGGAGGAACCGAAGGGAGAGCACCAGGGTCTTCCCGGACCCCGCCCCGGCTGATACCACAGCGGAATTCCGCACCTCCACTGCCTGTTTCTGGTACTCATCAAGTCTCAACGCACCGCTATCGGACATGGTATCTCCTTCTGCACAGCAGCCGGTCCCTGCAGTTCGTGCAGTCGGCAGCCTTCCGGGTAAAATCACCTCTTCTGACAGCATCAGTCATTTCCTCGGCAGCTCTTCGGGAGCGCTGCTGGAGCTGAAGGAATGCTTCAGGGTCCTTCCCCGCACTCCTGCTGCGGAAACTCCCCTCCCCGTCAAGAACGGGATGGAACTTCCCCCCGGTGAGGGAATAGTACAGAGCGTACCTCGGTTCTCCCTCCGCTAGTCCCAGCTCTTCAGCCAGCCATCCGTAGAACGGGAGCTGCCATGACGGGGGAGTTTTGTCGGTCAGGTAGCTCCCCTTGGGGGGAAAGCCCCGCTTGTAGTCAATCACCGCAAATCCCCGACCCTCAGGTTCCGTGGAGATCCTGTCGGCCCGCCCCGAAGCAATATACCCCTGCTGTTCATCCCGGCACTCCAGGCGCACCTCCAGACCGCTGCAGGTCCAGCGGTCAAGATGCTTCGCCTCCTGCTCAAGGTACTGCATCAGCATGGCGGGAAAAGATGATTCAAATTCCTCCCTGATGCCGTCAAGCATCCAGATGTGCTCATCCTGCGCCCGCTGGAGCACCTGCATGATGCACTGCTGCATCAGCTGGCGGTATTTTGAAATCTCACCGGCATCGAAGGTGCCGCCGAGGCCCACAGCGGTGCGGAAGAATGCATCAAGGCAGTAATGCAGGAGTGTCCCCTCATCCCTGGGATCGCTAAATCCGGGGGAGGTCCGGCACTCTTCTATCCGCAGCAGATGGGAGAACACCCAGTCAAAGGGGCATCGGGTAAACTCATCAAGACTGTAGGGAGTGATTCTGATAAACCCAGGGTCCCTGTGCATCAGGGTCTTCTCAAGCAGGTCACGGTAAACAGGACCGTCAATGCTCCTGTCCGCCAGGTCCAGTTTCGGCGGGGAGAACACCGAGGCAGCTGCATAGGTGAACCCCTCTACCTGCACCGGGTAATGTTCTCCGCTCCAGCGGCGTGAAGAGGGGTCCAGGGCCCACCACTTGGTCTCTTCCTGGAAGGGATTTTTCCCTCCTGGATGCTCCAGGACCTGGTGTTCGGCATGCGCCGGGGGAAGGGCATACCCGGAAAAGGTCTCCCTGGAGCAGGAGATGCGCAGATCCTCCCCGCCGAGGAGCATCATGAAGCTGCTGCTGAGGTCCCGGACACCGAGTCCTGCCTGCAGCAGGGCGGCCTCACTGAAGAAGGGAAGATCCCCGGTGAGCATCTGGGTGCTCTCCTGGCTTATTCCCGCTGCACCATGGTGCTTCGGCCGAATCCCTGCAGAAAGGCCGTAGGGATACACCTGCACCCCCTCATCGGTGCTCTGGGGAATGTATCGGCTGTCCTTCAGCAGCCGCACCCACAGCTGATACAGCCCTTCGCTGGAGGATATCCCCAGGCGGGAAGAGACGTCTAGAAAATCTGTTCCCAGCTGGAGGCAGTAATCGAACACCAGTGAGAACTCATCCTCCCCCCGGCTTTCACGATCCATCCAGATGTCCAGGAACCCGAAGAGGGACTCCCGAAGCTTCTCCGGCTCCTTCTCACTGATCATTGCCGATGCATGGGAGGAAAACCGTCTCCAGAGGGACAGCAGCTGGGGTGTCCCCTCCCTTTTGAGCAGCCTCGCCCAGAGGTCCGTGCCCGGGGGACTGCTGATGCAGCGGTGCTTAATGCCCAGCAGGGCTGTCTGCTCCAGTTCCTTCCGGTGTTTCCACGGGTATCCCCGGTTGAGCAGCAGCTGCTTCACCTGGTCCAGGGACCACCTTCCGGTCACCGCAGCAAGCAGGTCCTGAAACACCCTTCCTGCAGGGTGAGACCCAAGGCTGATTCCTCTGCGAAAGGAAAGGGGAATTCCCCGCAGTGAGCACTCCTCCTTCAGAGGCTCCTCCCATCCGTCATAATCCCCCAGGGTAATGCAGATCTCCGAGGGATGCACCCCCGAACCAAGCAGCTTCTCCATCCAGTCTGCCAGGGCATGCAGCTCAACGGTGCTGTTCTCATACAGCAGCAGGGAGCTTCCGCCTTTCTCCTGGAGGGACGCAAACTTCCGGGCCGGCACAAACTCTGCATTGCTGTACTTCAGATGCTCCATGAGATGATCGTATCCGGTGATCAGCTCGGGAAAGAAGATCACATAGCGCATAGACTCATCAAGAGATTCCTGCCGGATGTCATACTGGGAAAAGGAGATTTCCCGGCACCCTGCAGCCTCAAGGATCTCCCGGTACTGACCATAGAGCGCCTTGAAATCATCCTTCAGGGGCGAGCTGCACATTGAAAGCTGCCTCAGCGAGGGAAGCATTGCTGCAATGAGCCGATGGAACCTTCCCGGGCTCTGATGATGCTCCGGGGGTATCAGCCGGGAAAGAGGCACCGT
>PWNW01000221.1 GCA_003557605.1 Spirochaetaceae bacterium | reverse complement strand
CATATCCAAAAGAAAACCGGTCCGTTTTCCCAGATGCTCACAGATGCTTCGAATATAGACCGGATGATCAGTTTCTTCACTGTTTCCGTTAAACGCAAGATTTCCCAGCTCGGGGGCATACCTGACGCCCCGTGACCCATGGGGAACTGTCTCTGCAAGGTCCAGCATATCATCGATGGACATGTCAGGAAGGTATGCATCACGGTACCACTCTATTACTGAGGCGCCGTCTGACTCATGGGCCAGGTAGAGATACGCTCCCCCCTCGGGATAATCACTGACGCAGACCCCTGACCGGGGATGGTAGTCGTCCCTGACTGTGACGCATGCAAGCACCGTGCCGGTGGATTCGCTTGCCTCTGCAGCATACCCGATGCCGGCACCCACTGCAGCAACCATATGATCAATGCCCCCGGCAAATACCGGTATTCCCTGGGGAAGGCCTGCGGGGTTTCCTTTCCGGGTATCACCTACGTAGGTGCCGGGAACAGCGGTATCAGCAAAAAAGGAACGGTCAACCTCCAGGGTTTCCAGCGCAGGGTCCCACCAGGTTTTGCTCCGAACATCAAGCAGGCCGAGAATTTCCGAGGTACTGGTATCTGCACAGCTGGTCCCGGTCAGCCCGTAGAGGAAAAAGTCGGAAATAGTCACGCATCGCGAAGCGGACCTGAACAGACCGCTTCTGTTTCGCTTTGTCCACAGCAGGGACGTGGTCAGCCCGCCTCCCAGAAAGCCGAGGCCCGTGGTCTCAAGAAAATCTTCCCGGGAGAACAGCTCCCGATGTTCCGGATACACCTCGTCTGTGTAGACCGTGGGCCAAAGGACCAGATCAGTCAGGGGCTTCATTTCTGAGTCAGCCAGCAGAAAACTGGTAGCCTGAGATCCGTATGAAACCCCCTTGATATCATGGGGAGACGCATCGGCGGCGGAAACCGCCTGACGAATACAGGATCCCAAGGCCTCCCAGAATGCATCCGGCGGGGTCAGCACCTCGGGGCCTTTGAGAAGCTTCGGTGTTTTAGCCCTGCCGATTCCACGGCAGCATCCCTGTTCATCAACCAGGGAAACCTTGAAATAGCTTGTTCCCAGATCACATCCTAACACATACTGCATCATCACCCTCCTGCCGTCGTTTCAGCAAGCTTCCTGGTCTCTTCAACGATGATTTGTCCTGATGAAGCCTCAAAGAGGGCATTCATGGCCTCATACCCTCCCTCTTCTGCAGCCTCGGGGGTTGCAATGTACCCCTGCAGCTCGCCGTTTGCCAGGGTTATGACAAACAGCCCGGGAACTGCCTGCTTGACCTGAAGCGAATACTCAATGAACACTTCTCCAGGCCATGAAGCGAACATCCAGGGTCCGACGGCAAAAACCTGGATTTCCACTGGGAGACAGTCATCCCAGTATGCATCAAGCTTTCCTTCCCGGTACAGCCGCGCCAGGGTAACCTGTTCCTCCAAACCGAAGATATCGCATTCCAGGGTCCTGATCTCAGTCCGCGGCCTGTCCTGTTTCTTTTTTTCCTCCATCAGCTTCAGGGCCTCTGCAAGGGCCTGTTCGGCTGTTTCAAGAGGGGGAAACTTTTTTCTCGGCAGGTCATTAATATGGGTATATCCGCAGGAAAGGGGGATCCGGCTGCTGAAGAGGGTTCTCTTCACCGCATCGGCAGCAGAGGCTCCCAGTATCTCCCCTATCCGTTCAGCCTCACTGAAGGTGTTGGCGTTTACCGCATGCCTGGGGCTCTGGTTCCCCGACGGGCCGGTATGAAGCAGAATCGGCACCGAAGGTCCTGCTGCATGCTTCTTTAAAAAGCATCGTACAGGCCCGAGAAAATCAGCGCTGATAAGCGTGGAATCCTCATGAAGCACCGTAGGATGCATAGAGACCACCGCCATTACCGCAATATACCTGCTTTTCTGCGCGTCCATGACCGTCAGCACCGGCACTTCATGGTCCGCAGGTCCCTCCGGGTCCCTTCTGTTTGTTCCGATGCCCGTACTGTCTGCAGCAGATGCCCCGAGGACAGCAGGTTCAGCATTTCTGAAGGCCTGCAGACCGGTTTCAATAATCTTCTCCACTGCGAATCTGACATATTCCGGATCGGGGTCTCCGACCACCGGATCGCCCTGATTGCTGGCGTAGGTCTTCATGTGGGGGCCTGAGTGGGTATGGGTTGCAGTCACCATAATGTTCTGAAAATCAATGCCCGTTTCCTCAGAAATACGGTTCCGCACCTCCTGAGACTGCTCCTTCGGTACATAGATCAGGTCATTGGTGATGAACATCATCTTCACTGAACCGTCTCCAAGATACAAGGCGGCAGTATAGAGGTCATCATGCACTCCGGTGCTCCACCTCTCCACGTTTGGATACCCGAAGAGAAACTGACTGGTCTTCGGATTAATAATCTGCTCATGAGCTCCTGCCCGTAACTGTTTTTTCATCTTATCTCTCCTCCAATTTACGTTATTTTTTGCTTGCCTGCTCAAAGAACCGGACCAGCAGCTCCAGTCCAACAGGTATTGATTCAGTTTCCAAATATTCCCCGGGACTGTGGGTACCCCCGCCAAGGGCGGTACCAAAGGTGACCGCTGGAATTCCCAGACTCAGGGCTATGTTTGCATCGGTGCTGGCGCTTCGGTACTGCTTCTCCAGGCCGAGTTCCTCCCGGACTGCATCCAAGGTTCGAATCAGGGGATGGTCAGGAGAGATTACCCCGCCGGGGCGCTCCCCGATGCAGGTGATATCAATCTGCGTATCCTCTGATTGTGCAGAGGTGATGATTTCCATCACCTGCTGCTCGATATCTTTAAGTGCCTCCTTCGCCTCAGAACGAAGGTCCAGAGAAAACTGCGCATGTGATGCCACCGCATTGACCGCAGTGCCCCCCGTGATAAGTCCGACATTGTAGATGGTCCTGGGATCTTCGGGGACAGAGCACTGATACAGCTTCGCAATCACCTCTGCCGCCTTAGCTATCGCACTTTCGCTGCCGAAATCATGCCAGCTGTGCCCTCCAGTACAGGAAACCTTCACCCGGTACCGATTGGACCACACTCCGCAGGTCACCGCAGCCTGGTACCCCAGGTCCAGGGCAATGAACTGATGGACCGGTTTATCCTGCCGTTCCATAATATGCCTGATACCCTTCAGGTCTCCCTCGCCTTCCTCCCCTACGTCGAAGACGAATAAGATGTCACGGGCGGGAACAAACCTCGATTCCACTGCCAGCTTGATCAGGAGTATCATGGCAGCGGCATTTACGGAGTTATCATAGATGGAGGGGGCGTAGATCCTGCCCTGCTCCTTCTTCGGTACTATTTCATGAATGTCATGAAAGACCGTGTCGATATGGGCGGCATAAATGTCGGTTCTTGTCCTGTCCTTTCCCTGATGCAGGTACAGCACATTTCCCACTGAGTCAAGCCTGAGGTTTCCTTCAGTGATGCCTGAAAGCAGAGTGTGGATATACTGGGCCTTCTGCTTCTCAGATCCGGTCATGGAGGGAATAGATGCAAGCTTCTGCGCCAATTCCTCTACATAGGCCCCATGATCGGCATGCTCTTTCAATTTGGAAGATAGGCTCATAGTTCATCTCCTGTGTTCAGCAGTTCTGCGACTGCGTCCATCTCAATCTTATACCCGTAATGCAGTTCCTTCACCGGGACCACGGTCCGTGCTGGGCGGTGATCCCCGAAAAAATCAGCATACATCCTGTTTACTTCAGGCCACAGGGCAATGTCTGTGATGTAGACAGTGGTTCTGACTACCTGTTCACGTGAGGCCCCTGCAGCCTCAAGCACCGCATCAATATTCTGCAGCACCTGCAGCACCTGTTCACGAAATCCGGTAATCCTGATTTCCGGATTTACCGGATTCACCGGCAGCTGGCCGGAAATATAGAGCATCCCGGAGCTGATGACTCCCTGCTCATAATGTCCGCCAGGCTCCGGCGCCCTGGGTGTATATACCTTCTTCATGATTTCTTCCTCCCGCAGTAAAGACTGCCTTTGGTGACATCCGTCTCAGTATACCCGATTCCCAGGGATGCGACATATTCTCTTCCCTGCATTGAGGCAATAAACTTACCTGGACTCCCCAGCACCTGACCCTGGGAAAGGACAGGTTCCCCGCATACAAAGCTCATAACGGGCCGATATATTTCGCTGTCCATAACCGTTATGTCAGCATCCGCTCCCTCTCCCAAATGTCCCTTGTTCTCCAGGCCGAAGAGCTTTGCCGGGGCACATGAGGTTTTCCAGACAAAATCCTCAATGCTGAACTCACTGAACCTGGTAAGAGGAAGGCCGAGTTCTATCATGGTGTTTCTCGGAATT
>PWNW01000350.1 GCA_003557605.1 Spirochaetaceae bacterium | reverse complement strand
GAGAAACAGCAGGGAGTTGGTAAGATTAAACACCGTATGGAGCATCGCAAGGTGAATCGGCATGTTTAGCGTGAGGTATGCATCTCCTGGTACAATGAAATCAATAAATCCGATAAAGGGTCTGAAGAGGATGATGACCCATAATGTGCCGAAGGCGTTGAAGAGGAAATGGCTGATTGACGTCCTTCGGGCTGAAAGATTGGCCCCGATTGAGGCAATATTGGCCGTGATGGTCGTTCCGATGTTTTCTCCGAGTACCAGTGCCGCAGCGGCGGGAAATTCAATCCATCCTGCATACGCCATGGTGAGGAAAATTGCCATGGATGCGGAAGATGACTGCACCAGTGCGGTGATGAGGATTCCAGCAAGGATGAATACCAGCATGCTGAGAAATGTCGTGCCGTCAAACCTGGCCAGAAAAGAAAGAATTTCAGTCTGCTCCCTGATTTCCGGGACGGAATCCCGCAGAAACCCGAGACCGAGAAACAGTATCCCGAACCCGATGAGCGCCTGCCCCAGATTGCTGAATTTTAAGGCCTTGAAGAAAAAGAGGGGAAATCCGATCGCTACTGCAGGGATTGCCAGTGCGCTGACCTGAAAACGGAATCCAAGAACAGCAACAATCCATCCCGTTACGGTTGTTCCAATGTTTGCCCCCAGAATAACTCCGATTGCCTGGGCAAGAGTCATGAGGCCAGCATTGACAAAGCTGACGATCATCACCGTGGTTGCCGATGATGACTGGACCAGGACCGTTATGGCAAACCCTGTGAACAGGGCGGCAAACCGGTTTCCGGTCATGAAGTTCAGTATGGACTTCATTCTGTGCCCGGCAGCTTTCTGGATCCCTTCACTCATGACCCGCATGCCGTACACAAACAAACCTAAACTTCCCACAATGAGAAGCAGCTGGTAGATGATCTGCATAGCATCCGCATCGTAGCAGTACGGAGGGGCTGTGTAAATAGCTTTTTCAGTGAAGTGTGAAATCTTATGACGGTTTTTTTCTATGGGAAATCAGACCCTGGATAATCAGTGCGGTAACCGCGGCAACGTAGGGCAGGGCCATGAACAGCGGTGAGGGCAGGGCAAACATGCCCTGGGCTATGTTGGCGGCGAGCTCTGCTGCTCCGAAGAGCACTGTTGCGGCAAGCACACCCCATGGGCGCCGTTTTCCGAGATATATCGCCGCAAGGGCGATCCATCCTCTCCCGGCAGACACATTGGGCACATAGGCGCGAAGGGAAAGAACCAGCAGTCCCCCTGCAGCTCCGCAGGCCAGCCCTGATATCACCAGGGCGGCAATCCGTGTTCTGAAGGGAGACACCCCCCTGATCTGGGCAACATGGGGATGAAGGCCCATGGCCCGAATGCGAAGCCCTGCAGATGATGCAGAGATGAGATACCAGATGCATGCCAGCATGGCATAGGAAAACAGCAGCGGAAGAGGAACAGAAAGCACCGTCGGCTGAAGGGGGAAATTATCAAAACGAAGCACCCCCCGGGTACCGTACATCAGTGATGATGCCGTCGCAACGGCCCCGGGAATGAGAAGATTCAGACCAAGACCTGTGACAAATATATTCGCCCTTCCCTTCAGGGCCAAGGTATAGAACACCAGCACAACGGCCCCGGATGCTAGGCTTCCTGCCATGATCCCTGCCAGCGGGCTCTGGGCATGGATGCTGACGACATAGGTAACGAAGGCCCCAAGCAGAATCAGAGATTCGAGGGCAATATTAAGGGTTCCGGCCAGATCTGAAACCAGCCCCCCGAATGATGCAAGAAGAATCGGCAGGGTGTACTGCAGCAGGCTTTGGATCACAGCAGTTCCTCCTGTTTTCTCTTCAGCACCTTCAGGGTTACCACTATCAGGATTGCTCCCCGGACAATCAGTCCGAGGTCATAGGTGACTGCGGCTCCGGCCATGGCCGAGGAGATCCCAATCTCAATATATGCCACCAGCAGAGCTGCGTAGAGCGTCATTACAGGACTTGTCCCGGCAATCAGGGCTACGGCTATGCCGTTCCACCCCAGGCCTGCGGTAAACCCCTGGATACCCCGGTAGTGAATTCCCAGAAGAGCTACGGCACCCGCGAGACCGTACAGGGCACCGCTGATCCCGATGGGCATAATCCGATATGTCCTGGGGGAAATTCCACCGAACCGGGCGAAGGTGGACTGTTCCCCGAACATGCGAAGCCGATATCCCCAGACGGAACGATGAAGAAATATATGGGAAGCAGCAGCGACAGCTGCGGCAATGAAGATTCCGCTGTGCAGCGGGGAAGGAGGCAGCAGCTGAGCAAGGGTGTAGGCACCAGGAATTCTCTGTGTTGCGATGAGGAAGCTCTCTTCATCCCTCAATGGCCCGCTGATAAGAAAGTCACAGAAGAACACCAGGGCCCCTGATGTCAAATATGATGATATCAGCTCATGTATGGAGAACCGATGCCTGAGCCACCCGGAAAGGGCAGCAATGAGAAATCCGGTGATCATCGCAGCTGCGATCAGAAGGGGCTTTGCGATGAACCCCGGCATAAGGGGCAGCAGCAGCGCTGCAGTGAGGGATGCAGCGGCACCGCTGTACACCTGACCCTCCCCTCCGAGGTTGAACTGTCCGCCCCGAAAGCAGATGCTGATTCCTGTTCCGGCAATAACAAGAAGCAGCGCAGAGGAGAGGAAACTGCCGAAGGCATAGATATTCCTGAAGGGACCGGTAAAAAAACGGACTATGGTTTCTGCAGGCTCCGGGCTGAGCAGTGCAAGCAGCAGAGTTGTCAGAGACAGTATCAGCAGGGAGACAACCAGTTTTCCCTTCATATTGAGGCACCCCCCAGTATCACGTCGCCGATCTGATCAGCAGTGACCTTTGAGGTATCTGCGATGCAGGAAAGCCTTCCGCGGTAGAACATCGCAGTTCTTGTGCTGTGGGCAAGGGCAATATCAGTTTCAGAGGTAATCAAAAGTACTGCGGTTCCTGATGAGCGAAGCTCCTCAATGCGGCTGAAGAGAAACTCCTGGGTCATGATGTCAAGTCCCCAGGTTATCTCGCAGGCAATCAGCAGTTTGGGGTTAAGGGCGAGTTCCCGTGCTGCAATAAGCTTCTGGATATTTCCTCCCGACAGTGAAAGCATCACATCCTCGGGACGTGCGTGGATTGATACATCCTTGATCAGCTTTCGTGCGTAGGAAAGGGCCTTGTCCCGAGCAATAATACCGGGAATGCTTCCTGTCAGGTTTTTATGCACATGAAGCATGGCATTGTCAGTTACCGAGCACCGGACTGCCGTTCCTGTAACCAGCCGGTCGGAGGGAACATAGGCTCCGCCGGCCTTTCTGAAATCCTCCAGGTCAGCGGGATAGCCGCAGGAGAGACCGTCAAACTGCACTGTCCCTCCTGCAAGGCGGGGCGGATCACCTCTGCCGGAGGCAAAGGAGGTAATCAGTCCTTCCAGGGTGGTCAGACCATGTTCCTTGATGCCGACGCAAGCAAGGATTTCACCGGGATGCACTGAAAAGGATACATCCTTGAGCACAGAAGGATTGTCAGGATCCCCCTCGGTGGTAACCTGGTCAAGAGTCATAACCGGGCTTTGACGGGAAGGGGCTCTGCGGTGGGGCCGCGTTTCCGGTGCAGCCTCAAACTGGGGGGGCAGCCCCATCATCAGCCGTGAGGCACCCTTGATGTCAATTTCTTGGGGCAGGAAGGTTCCCATGGAAGCGCCTCTCCTCAGCACGGTGATCCGGGAGGCAATGGAAAAAGCGGTTTCAAGGTTATGGGTCACCACGGCAACAGCCTTCCCTTCCCGGGCAAAGGTTCCGGCAAGGTCAGTAAAAAGAGGAGGAGGGGTTCCGCTGAACAGCGTGTGGGGTTCATCGAAAATGAGCACCTGAACATTGCGCAGGAGCAGCGATACCAGTGCTGCTGTCTGGATGCCGCTGCTGTCAAGTTTTGATGCGATCTTTCGGTAGGGAAGGCTCAGTCCGTAGGTGCTGCAGATGCGGTCAACCGCTTTTCTGGTCCGTCCCTGTGCCGTCACGGGCAGCACCAATGGAAGCTCCTCAGCGCCGAGGATGATGTTTTCCCATACCGTCAGTTCAGCAATGCAGTTGGACTGCTGGTGAATCATCCCGATGCCGCGCTTTAAGGCATCATGGGGTGATGACAATGATGCCGTCTCACCCTGTATGATCACACTGCCCCTGTCAGGTCTCTGGTCCCCGGTTAGGATCCTCATCAGGGTGGACTTTCCTGCACCGTTCTCCCCGAGGATGCAGTGAATCTCCCCGGCATGCAGATCAATACTGATATCCCTGCATGCCGTCACGTGGTTGCTTTCATAGGTTTTGGCAATATTCCTGCAGGAAAGTGCAGGAACATCACTGCTTCGGGGAGATATCATAGTATATCCTACTGCTGCATTTGTGAAATCCGTTCCATCATACGGTTTCGAACCTCCTCGGGAACGTGGGCCTCAAACAGCGGATCGTCACTGACAAATCTGACGAAACCCTCTTCCACTCCCACGGTCTCTGCAGAACCGAAGGGCAGCTCTCCGAGAACAGCCGCTTTAACCTTCATATATGTTGCCTCATCCTGCAGCAGCTCCGTAGATCCGATAACCACTCCAGGGGCCTTGTAGTATCCGCTGGTGTCATACCAGATCACATAGGCGTTGTGCTCGATTGCCGCTTCGAGGACGCCGTAATTTGCCCCCCCTGATATCGGCAGCAGCACATCCGCGCCGGCTGAAATCATCTCCCTGGCAAGCTCTTTTCCCTTGGATGCATCATACCAGTTTCCCACAACGCGGAAATCAACTGCTGTTCCCGGTGCAGCGTCCTGTGCTCCGTCCCGATATCCCGGGAGGATGGAGCGGTTCATATCCGGGTATTCCTGTCCTGCTATCAATCCGATGCGCAGACCGCTTCGGGAATGGTCCATGCTGCTTGCGGTGACAAGTCCTGCAAAGTATCCGGCTAGATACGCCTGCTGATACTGATCGTACCTCAGGGTGTAGATATTTGGATTTCCCTCAAGGTGCCCATCCATGACAATGAACTTCTGGGTGGTGAACCGTTGAGAGATTTCATTGACAATCTCCGGCATGGCAGGATTTGAGGTGACAATCAGGTCATGATCTCCCTGTGCGGCAATGGATGATATTTTCCCCGTCCATTCTCCCTGATTTGTCCCCCCTTCGATGATGTTGGCAGTCACATGGTCAAATTCATCGGCGGCACGCTGGGCACCCCGGGCCAGCATGTCATAGATCGGGCTTCCTGCGGTAACTCCGGGGATAAATACCGCAATACGGTACCGCTGCTGGGGCTCTTCGGCCCTTCCGGCAGCTGCGGGCGTTTCTGCGGCCAGCACCATGATCGTCAGCATGGCAAGGAATGCAATCATCCTGCCTTTCAGTGTGATTCCGGAAAACTTCATACTTCCTCCTGCGTGCACAGCTTTTTGTGCACAGATTTTAAGTATTTGCAGCATCATACATACTGCAGATTTCCCGGGAGATGATCTGTCATGAATACGGTTCAGAAGGTCCTGGAACGGACCTGCGGGAACTATGATGACGTTCTTCTCCCATCCAGACTTGCACTGTCGGTACCGGAATTTCACCGGTTCCCCCTCCCGAAGGAGGTTTGCGGACTTTTACCGCCGGTCGGGAATAATCCCTCCCTTGAAGAAACTTATCTTCAGAGTAATGAATCACAACCTGTATTGTCAAGTGCCCGCCGTTGACCACTGCACAGCTGATATGATAATCTCCTGCATATGAGCATCATCAAGCCAAACAAACTCGGCGTCATTGCTGGACCTGGATCAGAAAAATTTGCACATAAGGTGCTGCGTCAGCTGAGAACACTGTATACCAAGCGGTACAAGAAGCTCTCATCGTCGCTTGCAAAGCGTCACGGCATGTCGGAGGAGGAGATTCTCCACTTTGTAATGCTCATTGAGGATCTGAACTCCAGGAAAATTCCCGTAAGCAAGCCTGCGAGGAACTACCATGCTCCCAATTTTGAGATACCCGTCAAGTATACCCGGTTTGCAAACAGCGAGGTGAAGGCGGAAATTCTCCATTCAGTCAGGGGATTGAGGGTTTTTATTATCCACGATGTGACCAATGAGCATCCGGCGAATGTAGTTGGTATGGATTCCGGGAAGTCCATGTCGGTGAATGATCATCTGATGATCCTCTTTGCCACAGTAAATGCCGTACTGGTCGCCGGAGCGGAGAGTGTGCAGCTGGTGCTGCCGACCTACCCCTATTCCAGACAGCACAAGAAATCCACCAGGGAAGCCCTGATGGCAAGCTGGTTCGGCAGGATGTGCGAATACATGGGGGTGGAACGGATTATTACCCTGGACATCCATTCCAGGGAAATTGAAAACTGCTTCAATACCCTGAAGCTGGAAAATCTCCATGCCAGCTATCAGATTCTGATACAGCTTAAGCGCCTGGTGGACTTCAAGGACCCGAACCTTGTCGTGGCAAGTCCTGATACCGGCGCAATTCTGCGAAACAAGTTTTTTGCCGAGGCCCTGCATAAGCCGTTTTCACTTCTCTACAAGGAACGAGACTACAGCAAGCTCAGCAGAAATGCCTCAGATACGAACATCAAGGTGATCAAACTGCTCGGCGATGTGAAGGGCAGAACGGTGTTTATGTCCGATGACATGATCGGCACCGGGGGAACCCTGCTCAGCGCAATGAAGGAGATACGCTCGCTGGGAGCAGAAAAGATCATCTGTGCCATCAGCCTTCCCTTCTTTAACGGAAATTCCATCGAGGAATTTGATGAAGCATATCAGGAAGGAATCTTCTACCGGATTATCGGGACAAATGCGGTGTACCATACTGAACGGCTTCTGCAGAAGGAATGGTACATCAATACGGATGTGACTGACCTCTTTGCCAGGATTATTTCCCGGCTGCATCACGGCCGTTCTCTCAGCCCCCTCCTTGATAACCGGAAATTTATCCAGAAACTGGTCGATGAAAAGTAACAGCACAGTCCTTTCCATTGATATCGGAACCTCAACAGTTAAATGCGGAGTCATTGATTCCCAGGGAACCCTTCGCTCAGGATACCGTGCCGCAGCTGACGAATCATCAACGGCGGACCCCGCATCAGCCTGGGAAACGCAGCTGCTTGAAGCACTTTCCCATATTGCATCTGAAATGGGCGGGGTGGAGGCGGTTTCCGTGTGCGGAAACGGTCCGACAATGATTCCTGTTGATGCAGACGGATCACCCTGCGGAGCGACAGTCGCTTGGAACCATCCCGAAGCACAGCCTGTAGAAGGGACCAGATCCCTGTTCCTCCCTGCTGCCTCCGCAGCCCTGAAGACCGCTTCAAGGGATGTACGGCTTCTCTCCGGATGCCCGGAGTACCTGACCGGGAGAATCACCGGAGAGTGGTTCACCTTTCTCCCCTCTGATGACTTTACTCCCTATATCTGGGAGAGGGAGGAGGCTGAAGCCTACGGGATCCCCTTTGAGCTTTTCCCTCCCATGAAGAAAATCGGTGAGCCTGCAGGACAGGTGAGCAAGGAGTTCTCATTCCGCAGCGGCATTCCCCAGGGAATTCCGGTGTTTGCCGGAGGGCCCGATTATCTGCTGGCCCTGCTGGGAACAGCGGTGACTGTCCCGGGAAGGATATGCGACCGAGCCGGAACGTCAGAGGCATTGAACCTCTGCATAGAGAAAACTGAAAGCAGCACTGCGGCTGAGCATGCCCTGCGGGTGCTGCCCCACTGCATTAAAGGACTCTGCAGCGCTGCATCACTGCTGCCGGTCTCGGGCATGCATTTTCTGTCATTCCTCCGTTCAGCGCAGAAGGCAGGTGAGTCGGCAAAACAGATTTCCCGGGACATGCTGCAGATATATTGGCTTGATGACGCCTATGAGCAGGCAATTATGCAGGCCCTCCGTTCTTTTGCTTCCCCCCGTCTCTCGGAGGAACAGGTTTTCTCCTTTCTTGCAGGAGGAGACTGGACAGCCGCAGGGCGAGTGTTTTCTGAAGCCGCAGCATATTCGATTCGGAGGGGATTCGAGAAGTTTGCCCGTGCCGGGCTGAATACCGATGTGCTTCGGGTTTCAGGCGGGCAGTCTTTTAACGACCAGTGGAACCAGCTGAAGGCGGACGTCCTCAGCATTCCCCTTGAGGTGCCGATGATTGCCGATGCCGAACTGCTCGGCTGCGCTGCGGTGAGTCTGACTGCCTTGGGACAGTTTCCATCATTTCAGGAAGCCTCTGAAAAACTCTATGCCCCCGACCGGATTATAGAACCTGATGCCCGTCGCTCAGATATGTTCTCGGAGAGGTTCTTCAGACTCTTTCCAGCTGATTCCCGGTAAAAATCTCATCAAAGGTCTCTTCATACTCCAGGAAAATCCTGACCAGCTTCGGGTCAAAAATCTTTTCTGACTTCTCCTCAATAAAGTTTCTGACCTCTTCATGGGTCCATGGGTTCTTGTATTCACGTTCCGAGCGCAGTGCGTCATAGATGTCCGCCAGGGCAACGATCCGGGCTTCCACGGGAATTTCCTCACCGCTGAGATTGTCGGGGTATCCGGTGCCGTCCCACCGTTCATGGTGATGGCGGGCAATGAGCGCCGCAGTCTTCAGAGTAGAAACATTTGAGAGAATGTCGTACCCGATAAGGGTGTGGGATTTCATGATTTCCTTTTCATATTTCGAGTAAATATCGGGGCTCAGCAGGATGGTATCGGACATGCCGATCTTTCCAATGTCATGGAAACTGCTGAACAGTTCGATATCACTGCATCTCTGGCTGCTCATGCCCAGCTTCTCTGCAAGGAGCCGTGAATAGATGCTGATTCGTCTCATATGAGTGCCCGTCTGGTTGTGTCTGGTCTCTGCGAGATTGGCAATTGCACTGTAGCACTGAATTCGAACCTGCCGTTCCTGGTCCTTCAGTCTGTCCTCTGCATCTATGAGCCTGCGGGCAACTTCAATATGGCTTTTCAGCACCCCCGGTGAAACTGGTTTGGTCTGAAAACAGTGGGCTCCCATCTCGATGGCCTCAACCAGGTCATTTTCTGCTGTTTTCGAGGTGAAGAGAATCACGTAAATCAGGGGGATGCGGTCCTTCAGTTCCTGGGCGATTTCTATGCCCGTATACCCCTGCATCATCCAGTCAAGGATTGCGATGCGGGGAGGGTCTTCTGCCCTGAGGTGCTCCATGGCCTCAGTTCCGTTCTTGCAGCTGATCACCTGGTATCCCCAGGATTCCAGCTGCACCTTCAGGATGAATCTCATGGAGTGATCATCATCGGCAATCAGAATCTTCATCGGCATCATCAATGACCTCCTGCAGATTCCTCAAACTGCTCCAGAAATATTTTGACCGAATCATGGAGACAGCTGATCAATTCACTGCATCTTCGGGGGTTTTTTTGTTCAGCGGCGCTGAGAAGTTCTGCAGAAAGCGCACCTGCATGCTCAGCCCCGACGGTGAGAAACGTTCCCTTCATGGTGTGGGCTGAAGCATATATTCCGGAAAAGTCTTCCTGCAGGGTGCAGATATCCAGTGCTTTCAGGTGAGCAGGAAGGTCCTCCTTCAGTATTTCAAGCATGTCCTCTTTATGGGCATTATTGCTTCCCAAAAGAATATCTAATGTGTTCCTGTTGAAATACGGAAGCTCCTTCATGTATACCAGCCCTTGAAGTAAATTTACTTTTGATGGCCCTTTTTGACAAGGTCCTGATCCAGCGAATAGCCCCAGTATGAAGCCTTCAGGACCGCATGTATCTCTGCTTCGGAAATATCCTCGGGATTGTAGAAGCGGGAAGGATCTCCCGCCGCTTCCCGGGCTATCAGAATCATGTGCTCAGGGGTCATCACCGGCGAATCCATGGAATCTCGGATGTCGCAGAATCTTAACGGCAGGGTATTCTCTGACAGTTCATGGATATGCTGCCGAAACTCCTTCAATGCTAAGATGAACCGCTCCGGATGTTCCTCCCGGGGAACAGCAAGACTGATATCCCGTCCTGCAAGGGGAAGCAGCATTTCTCCGATATGGGAGGCTGAGCGGTGCAGGTTGAAGCGAAGCGCCTCCGGAAGGAGTATACCCATGCACACCCCGTGGGGTATGCCGCAGACAGCCCCGGCGCAGTGCCCTATGGTATGTACCAGAGAGACCATGGAATTAGAAAAAGCAATACCTGCCAGATGCGATGCAGTCAGCATCTGGAGCCGAGCTTCCCGGTCATGGGGGGCCTTCAGGGAAACCGGCAGAAACTTGGAGATCAGTTCAACTGCACGAAGGGCAAAACTGTCGCTGAAGGGGTTTTTTGCAAGACCGATATACGACTCCACCGCATGAGCCAGGGCGTCCATCCCCGTTGCCGCGGTAATCGCCTTCGACAGGGTCATGGTCATCCTGGGGTCAAGAACTGCCGCTGTCGGGACAAGCCAAGGCGAACAGAAGGCGAGCTTCCGGTGCCTTTCTGCATCCTTGATCACCGATACCGAGGTCGCCTCACTGCCGGTTCCGGCTGTGGTGGGGATTACTATCAGGGGTTTCAGGGGCCCTGGGATGTTGTCATATCCTTGAAACTGATACAGATCATCTTTTCCAGTGGAAATAAGAATATTCCCCGCCTTGGCGGTATCAATGACAGAACCTCCTCCGAGAGCTAGGAGACAGTCGAATGTCCCTGCATGCCAGTATCGTGCAAGGTCCGCAATAGTGCCAGTGTCGGAATCCGGGGGGACTGAATCAAACTCATCGGCAAACCGCATGCCCCCGGAAGCCTGAAGTATTGAGCTTATCAGCTCGGTAAGCCCTGCCTTGCGCACCCCCATATCGGTGATAAGAAGAGGCTTTGACAGGCCAAGCGATCTGAGCAGATTAGGGAGACGGTCAAGGGCCTGGAGACCTGCTTCAGTTCTCTGAGGACTGGTGAACTGGAAAAACTCCCCGGATGTCATGACTGTGCTCCTTCATCAATGGTGCTGAACAGATCCAGTATCTGACCAGCATGGTTTTTCTTTGAGGTTTGAAACGTATTGAAGGCAAAGTGCAGGATGTCGCTCTGCCGGGCATCACATCCTGAGGGTTTTCTGAGTCCCTCCAGGATGTCCAGAATATAGGCGGCACCGTTCCCGATCTCGCGGCTGAGAATCTCCAGTGAGCTGCACTGCCGATTCACCATGGCTTGCACCAGGGGCGGCAGCAGGGCTGCTGAAGCTTCAGAGCGGAGGCAGAATGCTGAAGCATGAAGGGCCTCGCTCACTGAAGTAACGGCACCTGGGGGTGAATTTGACCTTACAAGGGCAGCAGCGGCACAGGCATTGGCAGTACAGAGCCGGGATTCCATGCTCCCGTCCCAGGGGGCACCTTGATGCAGAAACTTCAGGCCTGTGCGGACGATGCTGTAGAGCAGTGAATGAATTCTGTCCTGCTGCAGAGCTTCCGTGCAAACAGCAAGGGCTGTCAGTGCGCTGTCTGCGGTCAGTTTTGTGATGCAGGGCTGGAAAGATGCGGGATCAATGAAAACCGCATCGGGATGTCTGAGCCCTTCATCACGCCCTGCCTCGCGGCAGTCCTGGATGTCCGAGAGCACCGAGAACAGCGGAATTTCAGGTGCAGCAAGCTGCTTTGCCCGCCTCTGTACAGACCCCCTGCCCGCAGCAATTATACTGTCGTGCTCCCCAGGAAGCTCCATTGCCTCTGTAAGCGAAACCGCAGAAATGCCTTCCTGCTTCAGGCAGGAGCGAAGAGCCCTGGTGAGGTATGCTCCTTCTTCATCATCCCGGTGCAGAATGCAGGGGTGCTGCGCACGCCTTCGGGACAGTTCAAAGGGAATATGGGAAAGGGCTTTCCAGCCGGAAAACAGGGAAGGGCCGATACGAAACGCCATGGATTTTTCCTGCATAAGTTCTTTCATAGCCTCTCCAGTCATGGGCTGAACAGCACCCTGAGATAGATCATAAACCGCTTTCTGTGCTTGGCCGGAGGTGACTCATACCTTTTCACGGCCCGTTTTGCGATTACCCTGGGAAGCAGATAGATCTCCACACGGTCAAGGACCCGGACAATGGAACATGCATAGGAAAGGTCACCGTAGATGGCAATCCTGCCCCGGGAGGCGCTTAGCGCTGTGGACTCCTGGAAGGTAAACAGCGACATGCCGTGGGACAGGGACTTTATCATCATGTGGAGGTCAGCCGGGCCTTCCTCTCCTTGCCTGATATATCTTACGGTTCCCTCTTTCTTCATGATGGTAAGCCCTGGGCCTGACGGGTATACAGAAAGCCTGAAGCTGAACAGATCGGGAAGCCTGTCAAACTCCCTGCGAACCTCCCTGTCGGTGCGCCAGGCAGCCTGTACGGCACGTCCGGTGACCCAGAAGAGAAGTGACAGATAGATGCGGGAAGCTGCGGTACCCATACATTGTTCCTTGACCATGAATCTAATTTTCTGCTTTCCATTGTATGTCCCCTTTCCATGATGTCAAGACTCTAGTGACAAATGCTGATGCTCTGATATACTGCATAGATATGAAAGACCAGCAGCATTACATACCGGCACGACGGGATATCATGGAGGCGGCGCAGGTCATTGAGGGGATGGTGCACAAAACCCCGGTAATGACCAGCCGGCTCATTGATGAGATTGCAGGGAAGACATGCTTCTTCAAGATGGAGAACTTTCAGAGGACCGGTTCCTTCAAGATCAGGGGAGCGACCTTTGCGGTTGAGGGTCTTCCCGACGAAGAGGCTGAAGCAGGCACGGTGACCCATTCCTCGGGCAACCATGGACAGGCCCTGGCACGTGCATCGCAGCAGAGGGGGTTTCCCTGCTGCATTGTCATGCCCCATACTGCTCCTCCAGAGAAGTGTGATGCAGTACGCACCTACGGAGGAAAGATTGTCTTCTGTGAACCCACTATGGCTTCCAGGGAGGAAGTGACCAGCCAGGTTATTGAGAAGACCGGGGCCGTGTTCATCCATCCCTATGATGACGGAAGAATCATTTCCGGTCAGGCAACCTGTGCAGTGGAACTTCTGAAGCAGGTAAATGACCTTGATGCGGTGGTTGCCCCGGTGGGAGGAGGCGGACTGCTTTCCGGTACCGCCCTTGCCGTGCGGTATACCGATCCTTCGGTAACGGTCATCGGCGCTGAACCTGAGCAGGCTGACGACGCCTATCGCTCTCTACATTCCGGGGCTGTCTGCAGGGACCTGAATCCTCAGACCCTGGCAGACGGTCTTCGCGGGTATCTCAGTGATCTCACCTTCAGCATCATTAACGACCATGTGCATGAAATTGTTCGGATTACCGAGCAGGAGATCATCTCTGCTATGAAACTGATCTGGCAGCGGATGAAAGTTGTGATTGAGCCCTCAGCGGCAGTTCCAGCCGCTGCAGTGCTGTTTCGCAAACTCCCTGTTGAAGGGAAGCGCATTGGAATCATCCTAACCGGGGGGAATGTGAGCCTTTCCTCCCTGCCGTGGATGTAGGAGGCTTCTATGGCACTGTATATACATGAAACCTGCGTCGGCTGTGGAGCATGCCTGCGAATATGTCCGGTGGATGCCGTATCGGGGAAGCAGAAAAAGCAGCATGAGATTGACCGTTCCCGGTGCATCGAATGCTCAGCCTGCGGACGGGTGTGTCCCACCGGCTCAATAACCGACATCTTCGGGGCGGTTATTGAAAAACTTCCAAGGACCGCTTGGGATATGCCGAAGATTGATCGGGAGGTCTGCACTGCCTGCGGCATATGTGCAGAGGTATGCCCCACGGGAGCAATGGAGATGGAAAAGCAGGGAGATGTCCGCTTCGCCGCAGTACGCCATCCATCATCATGCATCAGCTGCGAGTGGTGTTATGACAACTGCATGTTTTCTGCCATAGAAATGAAGGAACGGGATGCTGATCCGGCAAAAGGCCGCGGGGAGAAGCTCAGTGATTGAGGTACGGGGACTGAATAATCAATATCTTGAAATAGATCTTTCTTCTCAAACCTGGGATGTGTTTACCACCGACCGTGCACTCTGCACTTCCTATCTCGGAGGAAAAGGCATGGCCCTGAAACTGCTGCATGACCGCTTTGAACGGTTCAAAGATGCAGATGCCCTGGAGGAACAGAATATTCTCTGCTTTTCCATGGGAGCATTTCTGGGGACCGGAGCTTCATGCAGCGCACGATTCAACGGGACGGCAAAATCTCCTCTTACCGGCATCATGACCAGCTCTTCCTGCGGAGGTCCCTTCGGAGAGGCCTGCCGGACCGCCGGATGGGACGGCCTGCTGATATCAGGGAAGGCGTCTTCACCTGTGGTGCTGCGTATCGATGAGGAGGGGGTGAAATTCGAGGACGCCGGCAGCCTCTGGGGTCTTGATACTGAAGAGACCAGAAAGGCTCTCAACCTGACCCCGCGGGAGGGGGAGCTGATTATCGGACCTGCCGGGGAAAACCTTGTGCGATATGCCAATATACGTTCGGGAAACCGCTACCTCGGCCGGGGAGGGCTGGGAGCGGTGATGGGATCCAAACGGCTGAAAGCGGTGGTCGCACGGGGCAGATCACATGTGATGCTGCCGGTTGATCCCAAGCTGTTTGAAAAGACCCGAAAAAAATCCCTGGCATATGTGAAGCGCAACGCCTTTTCCCGGCTCTACCGGCTCTATGGGACCAATGCCGTCACCCGCCTCGGCCGGGATGCGGGATTTGCCCCGGTATACAACTTTCGTGACCGGGCCCATAAAGATATTGACAAGCTCTACGGGGAAACCATGGCCCAGCAGTACCGTACCGAGCATTCGGGATGCCGGTACTGCACCGTGCTCTGCGGGCATGCCGGGACATTTCCGGACGGCAAGAAACATCATATTCCGGAATATGAAACCACCGGCATGTTCGGAAGCAACATCGGCAATTTTGATACCCATCTGATTACGCAGTGGAACGATCAGATGAACCGCTACGGAATGGACACCATATCTGCCGGCGGCACCATTGCGTGGGCCATGGAAGCCGCACAGCGGGGAATCAGAAATTCCGAACTGAGGTTCAATCACTTTGAATCAGTGTCAAAGGTGCTGGAAGATATTGCCTATCTCCGCGATGAAGGTCAGGAGCTTTCACGGGGAACAAAATGGCTCAGTTCCGTCTACGGGGGGGACTCATTTGCCTGCCATGTGAAGGGCCTTGAAATGGCTGCCTATGATCCCAGGGCCGCCTGGGGCCACGGTCTGGGATATGCGGTGGCCAACCGGGGAGGCTGTCACCTCGGTTCATACCTGGTGGGTCCCGAGGCAGTCTTCAGGCTGCTGAAGCCCTATACCGCCAAGTCCAAGGCTTTCTGGGTGATATTCTTTGAAAACCTCTTTTCCGCAGTCAATTCCCTCCAGACCTGCCTGTTCACCACCTTTTCTGTGATCATGGAACCCCCGGCGGCACGGTTCACCCCCCGGCCGGTGCTCGGATTCATCATGCTGCATGCACCGAGCCTTGCCGCATCACTGATGGACTGGAGCATTCTCAGCGATTACTGGAGGGCAATAACCGGGTATCCCATGACCATGCAGTCCCTGCTGGAAGCAGGGGAGAGGATTCAGGTACTCGAACGGATGATGAACATCCAGATGGGTGTTACCGCAAAGGACGATACCCTGCCTGAAAGGTTTACCGCAGACGGGGAGACCATGCATAAGAGAAGGAGCGTAGTTCCTGTCAAGCAGATGACTGCGCAGTACTATCAGCTCAGGGGATATGACGAATATGGTATGGTGAAACCGGAGACCCTGAAGCGGCTTGGGATATAGGAGCAGCAGTATGGAGAATATGCTTTCCCTGATGCGCTCACGTCAAAGCGTGCGCTCATACAGTTCAAGACCGGTTCCCCGCGAGCTTGTGATCCAGTGCCTGGAGGCATCCAGACTTGCACCGTCGGCATGCAATTCCCAGCCCTGGTATTTTGTCATCGCCGATGAACAGGAACTGCTTGAGGAGCTGCGAAGCAGTGCTGTTCACAGGGGTATGAACCGGTTTGCAAAACAGGCACCGGTGATTGCTGCGCTGTTTTCCCGGGGCAGCAGCCTTCCTGCGAAGTTCGGCTCCATGGTGAAGGGAACTGCCTATGACCTGATTGACATCGGAATTGCCGCTGAGCACTTCTGCCTTGCCGCAGCCGATGCAGGGCTGGGGACCTGCATGATCGGCTGGTTCGACAAAAAACGTGCAGCCGAGGCTGCCGGGGTGCCCAGGACCTTGAAGCCGCTGCTGCTGATAACTCTCGGGTACCCGGCGGAGGATACCGTCAGGG
>PWNW01000108.1 GCA_003557605.1 Spirochaetaceae bacterium | reverse complement strand
ACTGCTGAGCCGCATCGGCAACCCGCTGCAGGATTTCTGCTGTACGTTCCTGTGCTGTCATGGGTCTACTATATCATACTACGGGAGCGCAGTGGAATAGGGTTTCCGGCGATCCTCCTGCAGGTCCGACAGTACGGTTCCGGCCATGGCCTCACCGAGTCCTTCGGACACCCGCAGGAGCACTCCGATGTCCTGCCAGTGCATCACCGCCTCAACGATCGCCCGGGCACGCTTCTCCGGCTGTTCGGAGGTGAAGATACCCGATCCGACAAACACCCCGTCACTTCCCAGACGCATCATGAGCACGGCATCTGCTGGAGTGGCAATTCCCCCTGCGGCGAAATTCGGCACTGGAAGCGCCCCAGTCTCTGCAGGGATTCTCAGCAGATCACCGGGAACACGCAGCTTTTTAGCGACGTCCGTCAGCTGTTCCGGCGATCTTCCCCGGATGCTGCTGAGGGCATGCTGCATCATCCGCTGATGCCGGACTGCCTCTGCCACATTCCCGGTTCCTGCCTGTCCCTTTGTCCTGATCATTGCCGCCCCCTCATCGATTCTCCGCAGGGCATCTCCCAGATCCTCGGCGCCGAAGACAAAGGGAATGGTAAAATCCCGTTTCCAGATGTGTCCCTCTTCGTCAGCAGGGGTAAGCACTTCACTCTCGTCAATCATGTCAATACCCAGCTCCTGCAGCAGAAGCGCCTCTGCAATATGGCCGATTCTCACCTTTGCCATGACCGGGAGAGACACCGCATTGCAGATGCTTCGGATCATCTGGGGATCGGACATTCGCGCCACGCCCCCGGACTTTCTGATGTCTGAGGGAACCCGCTCAAGAGCCATAACCGCAGATGCCCCGGCATCCTCGGCTATCTTTGCCTGCTCAGGACTTGTAACATCCATAATTACTCCCCCAATCAGGGCAGTAAAAAGCTTTTCACGGGATTTCTCCATGTATTCCTCCAGGTGTATTGATTGTATCGATACAGTATGATAGTATTCAGTTACTGTATGTATATAATAAAACAATATGCCTTTTTGTCAATACAATTGGAGGTATTTATGGAATCATCACATATCGTACCGATACAGTTATCCGGTTCCGGCCCCCGATACCGGCAGATCGCCCAATACTATGAAGGGCTTCTCAGCTCAGGCACCATTGCTCCCGGGGAGAAGCTCCCGGCAATCCGCAGACTTGCCGCTGATCTGCAGGTGAATACCGTCACCGTCGTCAAGGCCTACGACCTCCTAGCTCAGAAGCAGCTGGTAATCAAGACCCCCGGAAGCGGCGTGTTTGCCGCCGGGGGACAGGAAACACCCTGCCGCAGCTCCGATTTTAACAGTGATGAGCTCTTCCGGGATGATGAGATTCAGCTGATTCACGGCACGGAAATAGATATTCCCGCTGATGCGGTCAACCTCGCAACGGCCACGCCCAGCTCAGATTTATTTCCGGTAGGACATTTCAAGAAGGCGCTGAACGAAGTCCTTGACCGGGACGGAGCCGCGGCCCTCGGATATGATGAAAGCAGCGGATTTTTCCCGCTTCGGGAAGTTGTCTGCTCCCTGCTTGCTGACTCCTACGGCATTGCCGCTTCTCCGGAACATCTGCAGATTATTTCAGGGGCGCAGCAGGGAATCGATATTGCCGCAAAGGCGATCCTTTCGCGGAATGACTGGGCGCTGCTGGAGGATCCCACCTATCCCGGGGCTTCTGCAGTTTTCGCCTCCAGGGGAGCCGGTACCGTGTCTGTTCCCCTGAACCGTGGCGGCATCGATCTATCGCAGCTGGAAGCTTCGGTAAAACGGTACCGTCCCAAAGTGATGTACTGCATGAGCGAATTTCAGAATCCCACCTCCATCAGCTACCGCGCTTCCTGCAGAGCCGGTCTGCTGGAAATCGCCCGGACCTACGGTATGTACATCATCGAAGATGACTATGTTTCTGATCTCCGTTTTTCCAGGAGCAGGGCTGTGCCGCTGCTGAAGGCCCTTGACCGTCCCGAGGACCCCCGGGTGATTTATATCAAAAGCTTCTCCAAACTGATTATGCCGGGGCTGCGCATCGGGTTTCTCCTCTCTCCTGCCCCGATACTCCGCAGCATGCTCCAGGCGAAGCATATGACCGACATCTCCTCCTCCGGGCTTCTGCAGCGGGCCTTTACCCTGTATCTGCAATCCGGGGCCTGGGAGGAGCATCTTGCCTACAGAAGGGAGCTTTACCGAAGACGCAGCCAAGTCTGCCTTGATGCGTTAACAAGCCTGAAATCCCTCGGATTCCGCTTCACCCCGCCCCAGGGAGGAGTCCATTTCTGGCTCACGCTTCCGGAAGGACTCTCAGCCCGTGCGCTGTTTCGGCAAGCCGCAGCCAGGGGGGTGCTGTGCGCTCCGGGAAATGTTTTCCGCTCCGGTAATCGGGATTATGATGATCATATCAGAATCAGCACTGCCGCAGCCGGGGAGGGAGAGATTCGGAGAGGAATTCATCTGCTGGCAGAGACCGCCGCAGCTATGCTTCATCGCGGGAAGGGGCTTCATCACCGCAGTCCGATTCTCTGAGAGGAAACAGCTGATACACCAGTGCGGCTGCGGTGCAGAGAAGCAGTGCGGCGCTGAGGTAAAGATCTAATACCGGCAGGAGGTTTCTCACCGCAATGTTGCGGGCAATCTCCCATGCGGCGGCAGCTGAAGCTGATACGACAGGCAGGATCAATCGTCTGCCCTGCAGCAGAGCTGCAGGTCTGAATACCCTTGTGCCGCGGCGCATCCCCTGGATCACTGTTGCCGCCAGAAACAACGAAAGGATCAGCAGCGCTGCGGTGACGCCATAGAGCAGCCTCACTGCGAAAGTGTAGTTCCGGGCCATCGCCGGCTGCACCCCGAAGGCCCATTGCCCCCATTTGCCGAGTCCTTCATAGATAAGCGGCCAGCTTTCCTTGCTGTTGGTCAGCAGCACCAGGGCTGACTGCTCCTCGGGCACCAGATACACCATTGCTAACGTTCCGGTTCCCTCACCGCCGTGAAATACGCCGGTACGAGCGCCGAGCTCTTCAGTAAAGAATCCCAGAGCTGCTCCGTCTGCACCAAGCCGGTAGAACCCTTCAGGCTCAATGACCTGCTGATACAGCGGATGATCCGGCTGCCAGGGTCCCTCCAGCAGTTCCCGGGCCAGCTGCTCCGCACTCATGAACAGCCCGCCGGCACCCCGGAAGGAATCGGTATAGAAGGGAACGGGTCTGCCGTCGATATCATAGCTCACCGCAGTTCGATCCTTATCAACATCTTCTGCGTAGACTGCCCTCCCCTGCAGCACCTCCCGCTCAAGAAATTCAGCAAACCCCATGCCTGAAAGCTCTTCGATCAGCAGTTCGACGATCATATACCCCTGGTTTGCATACCGAAACCGCTCTCCCGGCTCATGGATCAGTTCTGCTTCATCAAACCCATGGCCTCCCCGGAGCACCTGTTCAACCGGCGGCCGAGGTCCTTCAGGACGGGAGAAGTCCCTCCCTCCGGTGATGCCCGAACTGTGGCTCAGCAGTCTCCTGAGGGTGACTTCCTGGTCATCATACGCAGAATCAGGGATGCTCCATCTGGAGATTCGGGAATTGACCGGTTCATCCAGGGAAATGAGGGACTGCTCGCTCATTTGCCAGGCCGCTCTGGCGGTGAAGGTTTTGGTAATTGATTCGATCCTGAAGCGGGTGTCGATCTGGACCGGACTGCGTGCCTCTCTGTCCCGGAACCCGAAGGCCCGCTTCCAGACCAGTTCACCCTCATGGATTACCGCGGCAGAAACCCCGGGAACTTCAGAGAACTCCATCAGTTCGCCCAGGGTCTGTTCAAAACTGGGGAAGAACTCCTCAAGGGACTCACTCTGCAGGGGAGCAGAGAAGATGATGAGCAGCGCCGCCGTCAGGAGCGGAAAGGAGACCAGAGCCATCAGCTTCCGAATACCTCCGCCGCTTCCTCCATCCGAGCAATTACCGGCACACCAAAGGGACAGCGCTGCTGGCACACTCCGCACTGGGTGCAGGCAGAAGCAGGTACCTCAATACTTCGGTAATCCTTTCTGATTCGGGGAGTAAGGCCGGAACGGGCATTGTCCAGTGTGCGGATGAGCGCGGCAATATCGATATCTTCGGGACAGGGCTGGCAGTGGCTGCAGTACATGCACTGCCCGGCTAGATCCCACTGATTATCCTTGATAATCGCGCTGTAGTCTTTTGTATGTTCATCTGCATCGACGAAGTTCAGCACATCTTCGCATTCAGCGAGGGTTCTCACCCCTGGAACGACCGACGCCACCGCCGGCTGCGAAAGGGCATACTGAATGCACTGAGCCGTGGTGGGAACACGGTTCAGGTTTCCTGAGGAAAACAGCCATCCGGCAGCAAATATTTTCATGGCCACCAGGGCTACATCCTCTCTGGCACAGAGCCGGTAGAATTCCCGGCGCTGCTCCTTCATGGTCTGCGCCGCTTGGGCTTCAAGATGCTCCAGCCTGGATTCCCGCTGCTGGTCGCTGTGCTGAGAACTAAGATGACCCAGTACGTCAAAGGCCGGGTTGAGTGAAAACATGATCACATCAACCAGACCGCTTTCAGCAGCTGCACGGCCGGTTTCTATCTGATGACAGCTCATGCCGATGCTGCGGGCTTTTCCCTGCTGCTTCAGCTCACTGGCAAGTTCGAAAAAGTCTCCCCACAGAACTTCCTGAAGATCATCGGGCTCATCGACAAAATGGAGCATCATGACATCCACGCAGTCGGTCTGAAACCGCCTGAGGAAATCATGGAAGTCCTCCCTGCAGTCTTTGATATTCCTCGTCCGGGCGTACTGTCCGTGCTCCTCCTTCACCCCGAGGTGTCCGGCCAGAATCATGCTGCTTCGATGCGGCCTGATCCCCCGAGCAATCACATCACGGTAGGAGCGCTGGGGCCAGAAGACATCCACATAGTTGGCTCCCCGCTCAGCGGCCATGGAGAATATCCGGTTTACCTCATCCTGGGGCTGGGACACCAGATACTCAGTCCCCAGTCCGATCTCGCCTGCCTGCAGGCCGCTTCGTCCTAACCGTCGATACTGCATACTGTCACCTCACATAGAGAAACAGTGTAGCAGACAAGTTATGACAGATCAATTCAGAAATCAGCGAAAAAACTCAGGGGTGGTACTCCGGAGGCAGGGCCCTTCGGCGCAGCGTAGCGGAGCGGTCTACTTGCTCCCTCGTATGTCAGCAGAAATAATAAGTTCTTCTGCCCTGCTTCCCGGCGCCCATGTTTTTATGAACTCCCGGCTGTCTCCCTTGGGCTCTACTGAGATGTCCTTAAACCCGGCGGCCTCCATCATCCGGATTGTCTCGTCAATCGGGGAAGCTCCCGCAATGCAGGCGCTGTGCATCATCTGATCCCGCTTGATTTCCTCAGGCATATCCGCTGCAGTTACGATATCGGAGACGGCCAGGCGGCCTCCCGGTCTCAGAATTCGATACGCATCTGCGAAGACCTTCGCTTTATCCGGAGACAGATTGATCACGCAGTTTGAGATCACCACATCAGCCGTCTCATCCGGCAGGGGAATCGATTCAATCTCTCCAAGGATAAATTCCACATTGGTGATATCCCAGGACTGAGCATTTCTGCGGGCTGCCTCTATCATCTCCTCAGTCATGTCGATACCGTACACCTTGCCTGATGCTCCGACCTGCCGTGCGGCAAGAAAACAGTCAAAACCTGCGCCGCTTCCGAGATCAACAACGACTTCTCCGGGCTGCAGTTCTGCAATTGCCTGGGGATTTCCGCATCCAAGCCCAAGGTTTGCTCCCTCCGGTACGGAAGAGAGCTCTTCTGCTGAATATCCCAGCTGCAGGCCGTAGCTGTCAACTTTGTCGCCGCAGCAGGAGGCTCCTCCCGGTTCTTCCCCGCAGCCGCATCCGGCTTCCCGGCCTGCCAGGACAATTTCTGCATACCGTTGTTTCACAAATCCTTTTGTATCTTTTTCCATAACACACCTTTTCGAATGATCCTTATTTCTCTAGATTAATCATACAAGGAAACTATCGTCAATTCATCCGGAGAACCTTCCTGCTGCTTACCATCCGCAGATGACAGCAGGAGACATACTGATGATCTGAGCGGACCGAAGGAATCGCTGCCCGTTCATTCACGGGCGGGTGAGCAAATGCTTACCCCTTCAGCAGCTCATCAATTCTGCTGGAGAGCTCATGCATGGAAAAGGGCTTTCTGATGAAGTTCTCACCGTCACCGAGCACACCCTGATGAGTGGAGATGCTGTTGGTGTATCCGGACAGAAACAGCACCTTTATCTCAGGGAACATCGCCTGCAGGGTATCGGCCAAATCAGGACCGTTCATTTCCGGCATGACTACATCAGTAATTAATAAGTCAATGGAGTGACCGCAGGTTTCTGCAGTTCGGATCGCCTCCCTTGGCGCATCAGCGGCAAGAACAGTGATCCCAAGTCTCTCGAGCATCTTCCGTGTCATTGTCAGTACTGCCGGATTGTCATCCACCAGCAGGACCGTCCCAGTTCCCTTGCCGGTAACCGGTGAGATACGTTCATCGTCCTGTATTTCCGCCTGCTCAGTGCATCTTGGCAGATAGATGAACATGGTGGTTCCCTGACCTGGTTCACTGGAAACATCCATGCACCCCTGGTTCTGCCTGACAATGCCGTGAATTGTAGCCAGCCCCAGGCCGGAGCCCTCACCCACCGCTTTTGTGGTAAAGAAGGGGTCAAAAATGTGAGGCAGGATTGCCGCATCCATCCCGCAGCCGTCATCACGGACTGAAAGCATGACATACTCACCCGGAATCAGCTGATCGTGTCGGGCGCAGAAGTCAGCATCAAGCAGGGTGTTGTTCGTCTCAATGGTAATCGTTCCTATCTCCGTGATAGCGTTCCGGGCATTGGCGCAGAGATTTACCAGTATCTGGTGCACTTGGGTGGGATCAATCTTCACGGTCCAGATATCACGGGCGGGATGCCAGTTCAGGACTATATCCTCACCGACAACCCGCTGGAGCATGTCCAGCATATTTGCAACCTCAGTATTGAGGTCCAGGGATTTCGGTTCAACAGCCTGCTTTCTGGCAAAGGCCAGCAGCTGCGCGGTGAGATCCGCAGAATGTTTTGCGGCTTTGCGGATTTCCAGCAGATATGTATGCAGCAGATTATTCCCTGCCGTCTGCTCCAATACCAGTTCAGTATACCCCAGAATAACGCCAAGCATGTTGTTGAAGTCATGGGCTATACCGCCGGCCAGGCGGCCTACGGCCTCCATCTTCTGCGCCTGGGCAAACTGGTTCTGGAGCTCAGCCAGGCTCTCCTGTGACCGCTTATGCTCGATAATCTCCCACGATACATCAGCAAAGTGAGACAACACATGTTCGTCCCTTTCAGTATAATCATCCGGTTTATTACCGACTCCAAGGATACCCGCGATGACATCCCCCCGTACCATCGGCACGGTCAGCACCCTGCTGACCGAGACATGCCCCTCAGGCAGTCCTCTTTTACTCGATAGTGACGCATACTCATTATGGATTACCGGCTTTCTCTCCCTCACGCAGTCAGCCCAGACGCCTGCCTGATCCAGCTGGTAAAGCCTGCCCTTCTCATCACTTGTACAGGAATTTCTGCATGCACCTGGTGAACATGCCTGCAGCGAAAGGGTTTTCTGGTCGTTCGACACTGAGCAGCAGAAACTGATTCGGCTGTCTGTCAGGGATTCAGCCTCTTCCAGGACTTTCTGCAGCAGCTTTTCCAGAGAATTCCGCTGAGCATATTCCATCAAGGATAGTCTGATCCGGGTGAGCTGTTCTGATACCTTTTTCTCGGTAACGTCCTGAATAATTGCTGCAAACTGACCCGCAGCAGGGCGAAAAGCGGAAACTTCGTAGTGCTTTTCCATCTCAAGGGAATACTGTTCAAAATTGGCTGATTCCCCCGTAAGGGCCACCTTTCCGTATGTGTCGATCCATACCTGCTCGGTATTCGGCAGCACTTCCAGCACCCTCCGGCCGATGATGTCTTGAGCCTTCAGACCGGTCATCTGCTCAAAGGCGGGGTTCACCGATAAAAACCGGTAATCAGTCGGAGTTCCTGCATGATCACAGATGATTTCGTGCAGAGCAAACCCGTTGTTGATGGTGTTGAACAGCTGATAATAATTCTGCTGCATCTGGTGATATGCACGCAAATCAGCACCAGTTGCAGCAATATATTGGGGGTTCCCTTCCTCACCATACAGAACCACACCGCTGATCAGCATGGGAAATTCTGTCCCGTCCCGATGGACATGCCACATTTGAGCAGCCGCTGATGATCCTTCCTTCAGCAGTGAGGCAAAGAGCAGATCACCTTGTTGTTCCTGTTCTGGAGCATGAAGCAGACTTATATGACGACCGAGAAGCTCCTCAGGAGCGTATCCATGCATTTCTGCAAAAAACCGGTTGATATACTCGATGTTACCGTCGAGATCGGTAATGGCCTGCCCGTACACGGCTGTATCTGCGATGGTCTTGAATTTCCGCAGTTCATCCTCTGCAGCCCTTCGGGCTGTAATATCCCGGGAAAATTCCACCACCCCGGCGGCCTCTCCATCTGCCCCAAGGATGGGATACGCAAAAAGCTCAACCCATCCAGAAATATCCCCATGTTGTTTGATCGGCACAACCTCTGAAAAAGCATCAAGTTCCCTGAGCGCTCTGACGGCGGGACAGGTATCACAATGATTTGACCGGTTGTAGAAAACCTCAAAGCATTTCCTCCCGATAAGCGGTCCGGCTTGGGCAAACCGCTGTTTCTGGGTATGATTCACCGCTCTGATGGTCATGTCGGGATTGAGCACAGTTATGCCTTCCTGAATACTTTGGAACATACTGTGCAGCAGATTTCTGTTCTCAATTAATTTCTGCTCGGTCTCCCGTCGATCGGTGATGTCATCAAAGGTAGTATACACCTGAAGAAGCTGTCCGTCCCCGGGCTGAAACAGCGGAACGGCCGTGATGTTTATCCATACATAAGCTGCTTTATCTGGATGATACACGCCCCGGACAATCGGTCCGACGGTCTCTCCCGTGCGCAGAGCAGTCATGGAAGGATGTTCAGTCCCGGGCACCGGGGTGCCGGCTTCGGTAATCATCCGCCATCTCGGGTCCGTGGAGGTTTTTCCCTGCATCTGATCAAAGGAGAGACCGAGAATTCGTTCTGCCGCGGGATTAGCAGAGTTGATCCTTCCGTCTGCGTCCTGATAGACAACACCCTGGGGTAAGGTCTCAAAGAGTCTGCGGTGTTTTTCCTTGCTGATCTGCAGTGATTCATTCAGCTGCACGAGCTGAACATGCTGCAGTGCCGATTCAACCATCATGCTGATCAGACTGCGTAAATGCTCCACTGCAGTTTCCACATATTCCTGTGAAACAATCGGCACGGCTTCAAGCGCCTTAAGATAGGCATCTTCATCAAAACGGTAGTTCCGAGCTTGAGCTGCAAAGCAGGCCGTATCAGGTTTTTCAAAAAAGAACTGACCGGCAAATATATTTGCACAATGCTCTCCCTCCAGAATCAACGGCACCGCCGCATCGACCAGTCCAAGAGCGCAGGCAGAAAACACCAGCTCTTTCCCATTGCTGAACTCATGTCTCATTTCAGATCCGCTGAGAAAACACAGCTTTGCAGATTCAGGCTGAACCTGATGAAATTCGGTACAGACAGTTCTCCACCCGCTTTTCAGCAGAACATGTCCTTCAAGATCGACAACGGCGGCAGCCATCAAGGCAGTCCGGGAAAACCCGTCAAGAATCACCTGGACTTTCTCACTATTTAACAGTTCTAACTTGTTTTTGACTGTCAAGGTTATCTCCCGGCATTCCAAGTCTGCAGTGTTATTTGACGGGACATCTGCATTACGACAAAAGGTTGCAAATTGGTAGAAAAAGTATACCACAGTATGAAGCAAAGGAAACCGGCAATGCGGCCGATGGTACTACTTTCCCTGTCACATCACGGGGGCATGATCCATATTTACGTGCAGTCCTTCATTTCTCATCCGGATTCTGAGAACAGATGTTCTTTTGGAAACACGAAAACTCCACGGGTATAAAAAAAACCGTAACATTTTTGAAACCGAATGAAGTGTTGACAACCCTACCTCGTACATAGAGGTAGAGAGTTCACTGGTGAACAGAATGAGAATTATGTACGAGTGCAGCGGCTGTCAGTTTCTTTGATTTCACGGAAAGAAGAGGAAAAAGCTGTTTCTGGATTCTTCCAATGATCTCTCATGGGAGAGAGCTGAAGGGGCAGATGCCGAACTCGCAGTGCAGGCCCTTAGCCTTGCAAGGGATGAGCAAGCTGATCTTGATGCAGAAGAACATGCTCAATTAGCTCTGTCGTTAGCCCAGAACGCTTCTCGTCTGAAAGATGAAACCTATGATGAGCAAGGAGTTTCCCGGACCATTCTTGAAGCGGTTGGAAACCAGTTGGAGGTACATAGAAGAGTGGGAAGAACGTGACAAGTCTGAGCACCTGGGCGAACTGATTCGCTCTGGAGTGAGCACTGAAGCTCAGAAAACCGCGCAGGAGCATAAATCGGGTAAACCTGATGATTTGCGGCCTTCTGCGGAGATACCGGCTGAGAAATCTGCAGAACATATGTCGAACAGAAACGGCACAACCGAAGCAGATGATTCCAGACCGTAAGACTGATTTTACCATATGAGGAGAAGAAAGATATGAAACGATTATTTCGTATACTGATTATATCAGTGATTGCTGTGTTTGTGTTTGTGTCATGCAATTTGTCTGGATCTGAAAGTGCTGATAGTAATGGGATTTCGTTGTATGTAACGGGAAATACTGAAGATTCAAGCACTGCTGGAAGCAGGAATGCAAATGCATCACAAGGAGTAACAACAGAGCTTGGAGGATCTAAGATTGTTGTTACGAAAGTTGAAATGGTTATTCTTGAGTTAAAACTCGATGTTGATTCAGATAACCCTGATTCTGAAGTCGAAGATCTTGAAGTAGGACCATTTCTGTTTGATCTGCCTTTGGACGGATCGGTAGCCAAATTATTTGATGGAATATTTGTGCCTGAGGCTTACTATGACGAACTAGAAATTGAAGTTGATGCACCGGAAGGTGACGATGAACATGTAGCGTTTTTTGAAGCAACCTATCCAGATTGGCCCATAGATGCAAGCATACGTGTTACTGGAACATATCAATCAGGCGATGCTGATCCTATAGACTTTGTATATGTCCAAGAGGACTTCAATGATGATTTTGAAATTGAATTTGAACCCGCACTTCAGATAAGTGACGGTGAGACCAGCATTGTGTTAGCTATCGATGTAAGTGCTTGGTTTTTAAATGAAACTGCAGATGGACTGTATGATCCAAACGATATTACTCCAGATTCCGACGCAGCGAGTCAAGTTGAAGACAATATCGAAAATTCTTTCGAGGCATTTGAAGATAGTCTTGAAAGCTAATCAAATGTATTGAGCATTTTGGGGGAAATCTAACTATAGGTTTCCCCCATTTTTATTCAATAGCGTTTCATGTGAATCAATCAAAACCTCACGCCAACTTATGATAAGCGGTAGGACAACAGCACCTCCTGGGTATGCCTGAGATTACGGATGCAGCTGTTGGTGGATACGCTTGATCTGCATGTGTTGCATAATACCAGTTGCAACCTCCTGAATTCCCAATATGCTGCATTCACCCAATCTCTGGCAGGTGGGGGAGTATTACCGCCTACCTGCCCTGCTAATTCGCCCATGATTATCATGACAGTCAGATGAATCTGCTGTATGCTTTCGATATGAAAACTTTCAGCCAGGAAAGACATGAACACACCTGAGAACAAGAATGACGGAAGCCGAACTTCTTTCGGTGATAGCGTTAAGAAATTCTGGAATCACCATGGAGCTTTCGGACCTGCTGCCTGGAAGGGAGCTGCTTCAACAGTTGCTGCCGTGATACTGCTGTTCTGGTTCGGCATGCTGCTTTCCGCTCCTCCCTCCGGCATCCGTGACTGGATGCAGACGCTGCTGTTTCTTTCTCTTGCTGCAGGGGCATCATTTCTGCTGGGCAATTTCATTATCACCCTGCTGGCCAAGGCGAGAACCATTCCGGATCAATTCCGCTGGGTTGTTGTCGGAGCAGTCTTTCTCATGTTCAATATGCTCAACCCGCTGTTCTCCCAGATGTTCAATGTGCTGCTGATCATCTCCTATCTGATTATCTTTTCAACACTGCTCGGAGCAGGCATTGGACGGCTTTCATCTCATGAGGGCTCAAAATTTGGATCATCAGTTTTGACCGCACTCGGTGCTGCAGGCATCATTGCTGTCGCCATATGGTTCATCTGGCCTGGACCGGCTAACGAAGCAGCCCATGATACCCTGGTTAGTACAGGGACTGCTTCGTTCGATCCTTTCGCATCGAGCGGTTACTCTGTCGGCACGCTTACTTATGGAAGCGGCATTGACAGACACCGCAGTGAATACAGCACCGATGCACAGATCATCACCGCTCCGATTGATGTTACTCCGCTTGTGCAGCAAGGAAGCGGCATAGCACAACTGCTGAGAAAAAGCTTCTGGGGATTTGATCTTGCTTCGGCTCCTCTCAACGGCCGGGTATGGTATCCCCAGGGTGAGGGACCGTTCCCTCTGGTCCTGATGGTGCATGGCAACCACAGCATGTTTGATTTCTCTGACCCCGGATATGAATACCTTGGAACGTTTTTTGCTGAACGCGGCTGCATCACGGTCTCTGTGGATCAGAACTTCCTCAACGGCGGAGGAATTGCAGAGATCCTCCTGGGAGAGATTACGCAGGAGAATGACGCCAGGGGATATCTTCTGCTGGAGCATTTGAGGCTCTGGCATGACTGGAATACCAGCCCGGGACATATATTCGAGGCCAAGGTCGACACCGATAATATTTTGCTCATCGGCCATTCAAGGGGCGGTGAAGCTGCTGCTGCTGCTGCGCTCTTCAACAGCCTGCCGGTCCATCCCGATAATGCCATGATTCCCTTTGACTACGGATATTCAATCCGGGGTGTGGCAGCTGTCGCTCCTTCAGACGGGCAGTATCTGCCGAGAAGGCAGAAGACTGCGCTGAAAGATGTAAGCTATCTCGTGCTGCAGGGTTCAGCCGACAGCGATGTACGCTCCTTTGCCGGGTCGAAACAATATGACCGGGTTTCATTTTCCGATGGTGCTTCAGGGTTCAAAGCCTCTGTCTATATTGAAGGGGCAAATCATGGATACTTCAACAGCCGGTGGGGCATGATCGATCAGCCGGCCGCATCCTGACTGATCAACAGAGGCTCGCTCATGGATGAGAAAATCCAGCAGAGGGCTGCACAGATGTATATCGGAGGATTTATTGAGGCTGTGCTGTTTGACCGAAGGGAATTTGAAGAACTTTTTCTGCATGGGCAGCTGGGGAACCAGTGGATTCGGGAATTGTCGGTGCTTGTACAGTACCGAAGTGCAGAGACGGAAATTCTTGCGGATTTCTCAGAGGATATGAATCTTCATACAGCTGCCAAGGAAGGTTCTGTCATTTCAGCTTCACAACTGCCCCTCTGGAAGGAGGAAGCTCCGCATCTGGGATCAAAGGACAGCAGGGATACGGTGAGTGCGAGGATAGGATGGAATTCCTTGAAGCAGCATGCCTGGACCCTTGAGTTTCCGGAAAAACTGAATCTCAGCGCGGAAAAACTGCTGGTTTTTGATATTGCTCATGCAGCGGAATCTGCTGAACCGTTGGATCTGACTGTTGAGATAACTGATGCAGCGGGCAGCAGCGCAGCATTACCGATCGGTGCAGTCCGGAAGCTGCCGCCGTCATTCACCTACCGGATGTACAAACCGCCGCTGCAGGTTTCGTTTACCTCAGAGCCGGTATTTTCCACCTACGGTCTTCTGCCGGCTGATTTTCTGCCTGATAATTCCCCAGTTTCCCTTGAAGAGCTGGTAAAGATATCATTTAACTTTGACAGAACTCCGAAGGGCGACATCTATCTTGACAACATCGGGATCCAGAACACCCGTATCTACTGAAGTGACAGATAAGCTTTCGCCCATCAATACCTGTCCCTCCGCCAAAATCCTGATTACATCATTTCCGCTGCAGTTCTTTGCAGCGTATTTCTGTCTCCGGTATGCTCGGTGCGCCGTCCTGCATCAGAGCATCTACGCAGGGCGGCTATCATCTGTCAGACCAGGAGCTGAAAATCTCATTTCCGGGATATGCTGAGCTTTTCGCCAATTATGGTATTGAAATACTGACTGAACTGCATTCAGAGAACTCATAGATGATGCATCTGCTGAGGTCAAGCTCTGATTCCTTATGTGCGGCTGCGTACAGACTCACGCTGATTAAAGGGTTAGCTTACAAACAGAAAGCTGGAGAAAAGAACACTGAAGCTATAGCCAGCAAATTACTTACAATAATCTTAATTGGAGGAAGCATGATGCAGAGAAAGAGAAAAAGAACGATTATGATCGGCTTAACCGCAGCAGTTATTGCACTGTTTGCGTTTAGTGCCTGCGACACATCTTCAGGGTATGGGGTGATGAAGGTATCAATTACCGACAGCCCGCTGACGGATGAGGATGTTCAAGGAGTCTACATCACTATTGAAGAAATTCAGTACCACACGACAAATGGGGGTTGGGAAATTCTTCACGACTACGAAGGTCCTCAGACCTTTGATCTGCTGGCACTGACTCGGGGTGAATCTAGAATGCTGGGAGAGTTAACCCTTCCCTCCGGCAATTATACGCAGATACGCTTTATGCTGGGAGCCCCTGATGGAAGCAGCTCATTATCAGATTCTGGTTCCTGGATAGCGAAAGGAAATTCAGATGATGCGAATTATATTGAAGGGGAATTTAATGCAGATTATGACGTAGAGCTCTTTGTTCCAAGCGGAGCACAGTCTGGGTATAAGGCGATCGTAGCCAATAACGGGTATTTCTCTGTGCCGCTAAATGGAACAGTGGAAATTACCGCAGACTTCGACCTGAGGCGAGCTGTAGTGGTACTGGGAAACGGAGATTATAATCTCAAACCGGTATTACGCCTAATGGTGAACGACCAGGCTGGAGTAATTTCAGGAAATATCGAAGGGTCAACAGCACTTGCCGACGGCAGCACCTATGAAGTGTATGCCTATGAGAGCGGTACATACGGTGCTACAGAGAGTGAAGAGCCGGCGGAGGGAGATACACGATTTCCTCTTGCGGTGACCAGCAGCGAACTGAAAGCTGGAGAAGCAGCTGATTATGTCCTGGCATTTCTCGCTGAAGGAACATATGACCTCTATGGTGCAGAATATGATACCGAAGGGGTGTTCCAAGGGGCAACTTCCCTTGGTGTTAATGTTGAAGTGACCGCAGGGGATACTACCACATATGATCTAGAAAATGTGACTTGGTAATATCTCGGAAAAATGAAAACACCATTGTTATCGGGGCTGCTGAGGCCCTGATAGCAACTTAATTGAGGATTCAAGGACTTGGTAAAATGCAGCATGATGTTTTCTGCTTAAGATTTATCAATCAAAAAAGAAGCTGGACAGCTTGATGTCTGTTGATGCATGTCCGGTAAGAGGAACGGTGTTATGAAGAAAAAACTTATTATTTTCATTGGGATCTGTATGCTGGCTGCATTCCCTGCTGCCTCAAATTCAGATTTCAGTATTGGTGTCGGAGTCGGGACAGCAACGTTTGTTACAACCCGTGTAAATCTGGACCGAAACACAGCAGCTGTGTTAAATATCGGATTCGGGCACTGGCAGACAGAAGGTATGTATATACGACCGCAGCTCCAGTTCTACCAGTCCGACAGAAGATTTTCCATTGAGCGGCAGAACTTTTTCCCCTATTTGGGAGTAGCTGTCCCCCTCGGTTTGATGTCGAAACTTGATTTAACATTGAGCGGTGTGCTGGGTCTCTCCTATTACATCAACAATGGTCCAGTGGAGCTCTATATTGAAGCACTGCCTGGACTTGATCTTGTACGAAAGGGTGAAGTCGGCATGGGACTGGGGTTCGGAGCAAGTATTGGTGCCAGGTATGCATTCTAACCGGGTAATTCATACGAACAGGAACGGTCTCTGCATGAAAAGATTATTTGGTAATCCCGAATACGCTGCAGAGACATCCTGTTTTGCGGATTGATGTACGTGGATGTAATGCAGGCAGCTGGATTTTACGGTAACAGCCGGTCGAATTCATCTTTCACAACTTGATAGCACTCACAGACTCGTTTTTCGAGCCCGACTCGGTCCAGTACCGTAATGCGGCCTCTGGTGT
>PWNW01000283.1 GCA_003557605.1 Spirochaetaceae bacterium | reverse complement strand
TATATTGCTCTGTATGGAAAACGGGAGGTCCGGCAGGCCCTGAAGGGAGCCCCCTTCACTGTCGATTATACCGCTAAGGAAGTGACTGGTTCGTCCCTTCCGGATCATCTGACCTGGGACGAATTCTTCTCCCAAATACTGAAGAATAAGGGGGTGTCCTGGATCACCATCCTCAGCAGCTTTATAGAGACTCTGTCCCTCGGATACCATATTCCGCAGCCGGAGGTATTCAATTCAGTCATATTTGATGTTCACAAGGACAAGGATCTCCTGAAACAGCAGTACCAAAAGCTGGAGAATGTAAAAATTGAACTGGAAGGTAAACTCAAGTCCCTGGAGGAAAGCCTGTCACGCTGTCCGGTCACAGACCTGTACAACCAAAGCTTTTTTGATCTGTTTCTGTCAAAAGAGATGAAGCAGCATCAGCTCAGCAGCTTTCCCTTTGCCCTGGCGGTCATCGCAATAGACAACCTGGCAAGCATAAATCTTGAATACGGCAGTGATGAAGGGGACGTAACAATGAAAAGCCTCTCGTATATCCTGCGTCAGTATATACAGGACACAGATGAGATTTTTCGTTTAGAGGGGGGGTTGTTTGCCCTGTATATGAAGGGTCTTGATAAATCTGAGGCTGTATTGAGAGTGTCAGAGGTGAAGAATCTGGTTTCAGAGTCTTCGCTGTTTATTAGCCCCACCACCGTCTCTATCGGGCTGTTCCATTCACAGGACATCCCGCAAGAATTTTCTCAAAAGAAGGATGATCTGAATCAATTGGCAGTGCAGACAGCAAAATTTCGTCTGAAAACTGCAAGAAAGGGAGGAGTAAATTCCCTGATATATGAATCGGAAACAGAATCGGCGCCTCAGGGGGCATACATGGTCCTGCTTGCAGATATTCCAGGCATGCAGCGTGAGCTGATCAGGAAGGCCCTTGAACAGGAGCAGTATCAGGTGACCGTCGTTTCAGACGGACTGGAGGCAAAAGCCGTGCTTGAGACCGAACAGCCTGACATTATCGTCTGCGAACTGATGCTTCCAAAACTGAGTGGGTTTTCATTACGGAAATGGCAGCTCGGCTCACCGGAAAAGAGAAAAATTCCCTTTATTATGGTTTCATCAAACAAGAACGAATCTACTGTAAGTCGTGCCGTAGGACTTCGAATCACCCATTTTCTCCAAAGACCGGTGCTGCTGGCTGAACTGCTTGGAATTATTGGTCTCATAACCGCACGGCTTCAAATAGCTGAGGGATAGATTAATGACGCTTCAGACTGCGCTGCTGCTTACAGCAATACTCATTCTCGTCGATATCCTGGTAATCATCTGGGTGTATGTTGCGAAGGTCATTTCCCGACGGCGTTCAGTCAGGAAGAAAGCTCTTGAAGAGACACTGGAGCAGCAAATTTTCGACCAGGAAGTAGACCTTGAGTCCCTGACACCGAAAATGCTTATGCCCATATATGAACGGCTGTGTGACTCACTCCGCATTGACGACCAGCGCCATGAATACCTGATGCAGCTCCTTTTAGACAGCAGGCTTCCGCAAAAATATATGAAGGGCCTCCGCTCACGTTCCTATGTAAAACGGGCTGAATCGGCAAATCATCTAAAATATCTTATCCGAAAGGATATCCAGGAAGCTCTGGTGAATGCATTAATTCAGGAACATAACAATACCGTAATCCTGCAGCTCTCCCATGCACTGGCGGTTCAGAAGGTTTCAAAATCAATCCGCCATATTGTAAAAAAACTTGACGGGATGGATGCATGGTTTGCGCAGAAACTTCATGCAGTCATCTACAGTTTCGAAAAAGATTTCTTGCGATATGCAAAATACCGTACAGAAAACAGCAGAGTATATATGCAGAAGCTTCTCTGCGGTTTTTCCTATGAGTTTCCTGCAGAAGAACTGCGGGAGTGCACGATACTGAGAGCCCAGTCAGGCAGCCGTGACGTAAAGGAGCTTGCGCTGAAAGCATTGGTGAAGCATTTCCCTGAGGAGCTTCTGAAGGAACCGTTTCTGTCATCAGCAAACAGACTCACCATGGGGCATGTCATACTTGCCTACGGTACCTTTAACAGAAAGGAATATATTGAACCCATCCTTGAGTTTTCCAGATATACCACCCTGCATGAATACATTTTTGAATCCCTTACCGGAATGACTGTGCAGAAACCTGACCTCCTCATAGATATGCTCGACAGTTTTGGAGAGACTTCTTCGGGAAAAAGACAGCAGGTGCTTGCACGGGTCCTGTCCAACCGGGTGGAATATTTTCTCTCCCGACTTCTGACTCCGATGGGAAAACAAGTAGAAGGACTGATTCATGCACTGATTCGTTCAGGACACACCAGCGTAATGCTGTTTTTTCTCAACCAGAACAAGGACAAGGCTGTCCAAAGAAAGTTGACTGCTCTGCTGAAAAAGCATGTCCGCTTCAACAGCAGGCTGAAGCATGAAATGCGGCTCTATTTGGAGCCTCATATGCTTAAACTCTTTGAACTCAAGCCCATACAGCGAGTGAAACAGGAGCCCGCTGCGCATACCGATCCCCCGCAGCGGCTGCAGCTTATCCTGACCCTTACTGCAGTTCTGCTGTTTTTCCCGATCGTTATCCTTGCATGGCAGTTCCCGTCACTGATGGAACTGTCGAGAAATGAAATCGGACGGTTGTATGTAGTCAGGTTCAACTATCTTCTGGTATTTTACTCTGTTACGATAAACACCATATACCTCATCATGCTCGGCCTCTCGGTCCATGCATCAAAAATCCAGTCCCGGCTCTGGAGTATCAAGGACCGTCATCTGCTTTTTACCAAGAACCTCCTTCCTTCGATATCTATCATAGCACCGGCATACAATGAATCTGCAACGATCATACAAAGCACAAACTCACTGCTTAATCTGCAGTACCCGGATTATGAGCTGATCCTGGTCAACGACGGATCCAAGGATGACACCCTGAATATGCTTATCTCATACTACAACCTTGAAAAGAAGGATATTGTGGTGAAGAAGCGGCTGAATACCAGAGCGCTGAGGGGAATCTATACAAACAAATATCTCCCGAACCTTGTCGTTGTTGATAAAATGAACGGGGGAAAGGCAGACTCCCTCAACATGGGACTCAACATCGCAGGAAATGAATTTTTCTGCGGTATAGATGCCGATTCACTTCTGGAGCCTGAAGCACTGCTTCGAACCGTTTCGGTGATGCTTGATTCTCCCCATGAAACGGTTGCCGCCGGAGGGAATATCTTTCCGATAAATGGATGCACCGTTGATCATGGAAGCATTGAACAAGTTTCTCTGCCGCAGAAATTCCTTCCAAGACTCCAGTCGCTGGAATACATCCGGGCTTTCATGTCCGGCAGGGTCGGATGGGCATTTATTAACTGTCTGATGATCATCTCCGGTGCTTTCGGTATTTTTGACAGAGAACTTACCATACGTACAGGCGGGTATCTTACAAAAAGCGGGAAGTATCATAAGGATACGGTCGGCGAAGATATGGAACTGGTGGTACGGATATCACGGTACATGAGGGAACGGAAACGGCCGTACAAGGTAGACTACGCCTTTAACGGTAACTGCTGGACTGAAGTACCTGAGACATGGAAATCACTGTACCGGCAGAGGGACCGCTGGCATCGTGGTCTGGTGGATATCGTGATATTCCACAGAAGCCTGACAGCAAACCCCAAGTACGGCCGCCTCGGGATGGTCGGCATGCTCTACTATTTTCTCTTCGAGTTTGTGGGTCCCTTTGTTGAGGTTCAAGGTCTGATTCTGGTGCTGGTTTCTGCAGTGATCGGGGCCCTCAATGCACAAATCGCATTGCTGCTGTTCTCATCTACTGTTCTTCTCGGGGTGCTTGTATCAGCTTCATCGGTGGGAATTTCTCAGCTCGACCGGGAGATTTACAGTCCCTATGATGTGCTGAGACTTCTCTGGATGGCGGTTATTGAGAATATTGGATTCCGACAGCTCATCAGTTTTTGGAGAGTTACGGCCTATATGAACTCAATGAAAAAGTCCTCCGGCTGGGGTGCTCAGGTACGCAAGGGCTTCTCATCTACTCCCACGGTAAAAAGCTGAAGGACCTGACGGTAAGCGATGCCCCCTCATTCCGGGGAGGTTCTCCCTGAAACAGCCAAAGATTGATCCGGAATCTGGCATTTCCAGGGGTTGGAGACGTTCCGGTGAACACCCACTTCCGCATCAGGTTTCTGAGGGAATCAGGATCATCGGGATCCACCGCACCATGGTAGCTGAAAAACTCAACCCCGTCAGGATTCCAGATAAAACGGTGGGTCGAAAATGTTCCTTTCATTCCAGGATCAAACACATCCATCCTCTCAGGATAGACAGGGGGCTGCACAATGAAATGGACTTTCG
>PWNW01000205.1 GCA_003557605.1 Spirochaetaceae bacterium | reverse complement strand
CATGGTCACCGTCATACCCCACCGCTCACTGAGGTCCCTCACCGCCTCAAATCCCTGCTTCGTCAGGTCCCAGATGATTCCCGGTGCCGCTGCGATGTTCATCATGTCGTTACCGCGGTACTTCCGGGCCAGGGATTCGGTCTCTTCAATGAACTGCTCCTCCCGTTCCACCATTTCCGGCCTGACGTCCTCAGGAAACCCCGCAGTATTGGTATATCCCCGGGCAAGAACGCCCCGAACACCAAGCCGCCGGTACTCCTCAATAACCGCTTCGTCCAGCCCCGGCATGCCGTGGCAGTACTGGTAGTCAACCACCGTTGAAGTGCCTGACCGCAGGGCATCAAGCAGGCCGACAGAAGCTGCTGCTCCTATCATCTCCGGCGTGATATACTTGATCGCCCTGCGAACGGAACTGTCAAGCCATTCCAGAAGGGGCTTGTCACGCCCGAGGCCCTTGAGCAGAACCTGGAACAGGTGCGTATGGGTATCAATGAAGCCGGGAAGGCAGATCTTTCCTGATGCGTCAATGCGCTTCCGGGCATTGAACCGGTTTCCATGGCCCGAGGGAGCAGCGGAAACAATCCTTCCGTCATTCACTGCCACATCCCCCTTGAACACCCGGGGAAGGTCCTCATCCATTGGTATCACCAAGGCGTTTTGAATCAGAAGATCAATGCTGGTTTGTTCATGCTCTTTATTCATCCCTTCACCCCTTCAGCTGTATTCAACCTGCAGTCTTGTATAGAGAAACCGGTCGGTATGGCGATGCAGCGACATCAGCCGGCATGCAGGATGCCTCCCGGGAGAAAAGCTGACTCCCATGGCGGGAGTGATAGTTCCCCCAGCCAGAAGCAGAGAATAGTTGATAAAAAACTCATCAAGCATCCGATTCTCTGCAAGATGGGCGGTATATCCCGGAGATTCGCTTAAGAGGACATTAATTCCCCTGCTGCGGAGAAACACCATCAGCTCCCCGGCATCGGGAAACTCATCCTTTCCGGTGACAATTACCGGAACTGCGCCATCTGAAGTCAGAACTGCGCGCTCCCCCGCCTCCATAATCTCCACGGGCAGGACATCCTGCTGCTGCAGAAACCGGGCCCCTGCAGGACCGGTAGCTACCGCAGCGGGAACTTCACCGGCAAGATGTGAAGCAAACAGCACATGCGAGAGGGGAATATCGGTCCCGTCGAGACTCACCACGATGTTGAGGGGATGGTCCTTCTTCCCAAGCACCTCGCGGCGCTGGTCAAACAGCTCCTGGTCCATCACACTGGCAATGCAGTCGCTTTCCGCCTGCAGGGTGCCGGCACCGACAATGCAGCCGTCGGCATATGCCCTGAGCATGTTGAGCACCCAGAAGTCCGCCAGGGCACCCGAAGGGTCCTGGGCGTTGGCCTGGGCAATGACCGGGCCCCTGGGATCATCGGTAAATGCCATCTTCCCGTCTGCTGAGAGCACAATGGAGCTGATGACATAGGGCCTGTCCTTGTTTCCTTGGGAAAATGATACCGGTCCGTATACCTGCCGAGCCTTGGGCAGCACCGGTGCATCTGGAGAGACACCTTCGGAAATATACAGCGGTGTCAGGGTAATTTCTTCAGCGGGAAATGCTAGGAATCTGTTTCCTTCCATGGGTCCTGCGCCTCCTGGGTACCGCCCGGCGGAGACACGGAACCGGAAGAAGCCGGTCCCTGCGTTGACTGCCTCGCGATGAGCGGTAGAGAGTATGTCTGTTTCAGCAGCGAGGCACCGGGTTCTTCAAACCTTCTCAGAATGGCACGTACGGATTCTTTTCCAATTTCAATACTGGAATACTGGAGGGTGGTGAGGGTCGGAGAAACATATTCTCCCAGCGGAGAGTTGTCGAATCCCGCAACTCCCATGTCCCCCGGAATACTGATTCCAAGCTCCGCTGCCGCATGCATGACCCCCATGGCAATGATATCTGTTGCACAGATAATGCCGTTCACATTCAGGTTTCTGCTCAGCAGCTCATTGAGCCCGATCTTTCCATATGCCAGGGTCCAACCGCTGTAGACAATCTGTTCGGGAGAACAAGGAAGGCCCTGCTCCTCCAACGCCTGCTGGAAATACCTGGCCCGAGAATTTGCCGAAATATTTCCCTTCGTACCGTTCACCAAGGCAATCCGAGTATAGCCTCGCTCAGCCATGTGGGCCACCAGGGTATGCATACCCTCACGGTCGTCCACGCTTAACTTATCTACAGGAGAGACGTTATCGGGCCTGTCGATCAGCACGACGGGAATCCGCTTGGAGAGCTCCGTAAAAGAAATCTCCTTCCCGGTCCCGGCTACTGCAATCAGACCGTCCACCATCTTCTGAACGAGACCAGAGACAACCTGCTGCTCACGGCCGAAGTCCTCTTCGGTGTCATAGAGCAGCACATCAAAGTTGTTCTTGTCCAGGGAATGAATAATTCCCCGTACAATCAGAGAGAACACCGGATTGATGATGTTGGGGACCATCACCGCAATAGTCTTAAAGCTCCGGTTGCTCAACGCCCTGGCAGCAGGATCAGGATTAAAATGCAGCTGTTCTATAACGCCTCGAACCCGTTCGCGTTTTTCATCTGTCACGCTTTCCGGATTGTTCAGCACCCTTGAAACAGTTGCGATAGAAACCCCGGCCCGCTGGGCCACTTCTTTGATGGTAATCCTGTTCTTAGATCCCATTCACTTCTCCTCGGCTGCTCCTGAACCAGGAACAGCCCCCAGATGAGGCTGTACTACGGATGTATCCGTACAGCCCATCATATACTACTGAAAGCAGTCCATCTACAGTCTGCACCCCGTTATTGCTCCCCACTCCTGCACACCGGGTATTCACCCTAAGGGGACAGCTGTTCTGCTTCCACGTGTTATTATAACCCTGTTTTGAAAACGCTTACAAGTGATTTTTTCATGAAATGTGTTTTTTTTTGTGTCACACCTGCAGTGACAGCATAAAACAGTCCCCCGAGGGGGACTGAAAAGGAGAAGAGAAGAGGAATCAGTTCAAGGTCGTTTGTTTGCCAGGACAGACCAAGGCATGTCCATTTTCGGTCTCTACAAACACCGGAGCACTGCTGTCCTGGTCAACGGTGAAGACGCACCCCTCCCTGGCGATATGAACCCTAAGGCGGCTCCCGCCTCGGCGGAGGGAGAATTTCATCGAAGTCCACGATTCAGGCAGCTTCGGCTCAAACCGGTATCCCTGCCCCAGCACCGAGAGTCCGGCGAATCCAATCACCGCAGTCTGCCATGCCGCAGCACATGCCGCCGTATGGATACCCCCGATAAAGGTGCCCCCGCTGACTGCAGTATTAGTATTGTGAAGATCTATGGAACATGATGTGAGAAACAGCTCATAGGATTCGCTGACAAATCCGCATCTTGCTCCGGTAACCGCATAGACCGAGGGGCTCAGGGATGAGCCGTGCTGAGTTCGCGGGGCATAGTATTCCCAGTTTGCCGCCGTCACGTTCCTGCCGGCAAACTCAGGCATCAGCATGCACAGCTGCATGACGTCAGCCTGCTTGATAACCTGGGTCTCCACCGCAATGCCCGCCGGCCAGCCCCAGTATTCCTGAGGATCAATGAGCCGTTTTTTCAGCTCACCTGGGGTGATATCCTCAAGATCAAAGTAGCCGTCAAACTGCTCAATCACCGAAGAGGTCTCATCACGTTTCGGCATCTTGACCGTCTCAGCAAGCATCCTCCACTGATGTGGCTCATCTTCCTGGAGGCTGATCTTCTTCTCCAGCTCTTCCAGTTTCCGCGGCATTGACTCACCCATCCAGCAGTACACTTCCCAGGCGTACAAGCACGCTTCCCGGGACATCACATTGGTGTAGGCATTGTTGTCCACATTCTCATGGTACTCATCAGGTCCCAGCACCCTGATAATCTCCGCATGCCCATGGACCAGGTTCATATGGGCCCGGGAGTAGAGAAACCGGGCAATCTCGAAGACCATCTCAGCTCCGCAGTCCGTCAGGAACTGATCATCCCCGGTAGTCTCTACATAGTTCTTCACTGCATAGGTGATGTCCGGGGAGATATGGATCTGCCAGTCATTGAAATGGTTTCTGATCTTTCTGCCTGACAGCACATCACGAAAGAAGTAGGACGGACATATCTCATCTCCCGTATCAGCACTGATCCAGGGATAAAATGCCCCCCGGTATCCGAGCTTTTCAGCTTTCCTCCGTGCACCGTCAAGGTTCCTATACCGGTACATCAGAATATTCCGTGCCGTCTCCGGTCGGCAGTGAAGAAACATGGGCATATTGAATATTTCCTGGTCCCAGAAAGCAGCTCCCTGGTACGCCTGGCAGGACAAGCCCCGTGCCCCGATGGGAAGGTGATCGGTATGCAGGGGAGCACAGATCACCGCATGAT
>PWNW01000352.1 GCA_003557605.1 Spirochaetaceae bacterium | reverse complement strand
GCAGCAGGGAATGGAGCGGGGTATTCAGAAGGGTATCCATCAAGGGATGGAGCAGGGAATGCAGCGTGGAACGCTTGCAGCAAATCAGGCAGTGCTGATCAACTTGCTGAAGAAGAAGTTTTCCCTGAAGGATGCGCAGCTGACCATGATCAGAGATATTCATGATACGAAGAAGCTTGAACGGGCGATTGAAGCAGTGGTGTTTGCTGAGAACTGCGAAGAGGTGTTCAAGGAACTGAAATAGAGAGATTCTTAAAAAGATACCTTGACGGTTGATTTTCCCCTCCCTCCAGGAGGGGAAAAATATGTAAACATGAACTTGCACCGACAGACGGATGCAGCTTAACGAGATGAGAGACATTCGGGATACAAAGAAGCTTTACCCGACGTGTAAGGCAGTGGTGTTTGCCTGCAGTTGCAATGAGTTTTTAGGAATTGAAGTAAATGATCAATTCTAAAAAGACGACTGTGATTCCATGAGCACCATAAAGACGCTGATACATATCAGAGGATTGTACCGGGTTTGATGTTCAGGGCGTTTTTCCGTCCGCATTCTGCTGCAAGTTCTATTGCAGCATCCAGGGGCATGTTTCTGCTGATGCCGCAGGTAAGACCTGCAGTGAATGCATCCCCAGAACCGATGGTGTTGACCGGTTTTACAGGATCAATCGGAAACTCATGCACCTCATTTCCGCTGCAGGACAGTACTGATTTCGTACCCCGGGTAAGTACCGAAATAATTCCTCGTTCGCAGTAGAGTTCCCGCATTTTTTCTTTTGCGAATGCTAGCTCTTCATCGGAACCGTGCTCACGAAATTTGGCATCCGGGAACAGAGTTTCAAGGAATTCCTTCATGTTCGGGGTAATAATGAACGGATGATGTTCTACGGAATGTAAAAGCTCATTTCCCTTCACATCAAGTATAACGCGCTTTCCGGCCTTGGACGCCTGCATGGTCATCCAGGGAACGATGTCTTTGCTGTATCCTGCAGCAGTGGTGCCCGAGATTGTGACATAATCTGTTTTTTCAAGCAGTGAAAGATACGCCTCCCTCATAAGCCCATCGGTCTTTTCAGCAACAGGAAGTGCTTCTTCAACTATTTCCGTTACCGTATGACGTTCTTCATTGATGAGGGTATAGCACAGTCTGATTTCACTTTCAGAATCAATGCACTGCAGCTTGATATCATCCCCGTGGAGAAGCGAGAGAAACAGGTCTCTGTGGATTCCTCCTCCATGGGTCAGATGCATGGCTGGAACACCCAGTTCCGTGAGGACCCGGGCAGTGTTAGCGCCCTTTCCGGCAACAGTGAGGTAATACCGGCTGCTCCTGTTTACTTCATTTTCCCACAGATGCTCGAGGATCAGGGTCTTCTGCATCACCGGGTTCAAACCAACTGCAAGTACACGAAAACTCATTAGGATGTATCCTCCCTTGATAAATCAAGGACGATTCGGGAGTTGGGAGGGATAAACTGACGATATATGATTCCGGCGGAATCAAAAAGTTTTTTCGATGCTTTTACCAGGTCTGTATCAGCATATTTATCTTCCAGGTATACTACTTCCCTGATGCCTGACTGCACAATTGCTTTGGCGCATTCATTGCATGGAAACAGATCAACATAGATTCTGCATCCTGAAAGGTCCCGGGAGATGCTGTTGAGAATTGCATTGAGCTCCGCATGACAGACATAGGGATATTTGGTGTCAAGAAAATCTCCCTCCCTGGCCCAGGGGAACTCATTATCATCACAGCCTTTGGGAAGTCCGTTGTATCCTACACCGACAATCTTGCTTTGCCTGTTGACAATGCAGGCTCCCACCTGGGTAGAAGGATCTTTGCTTCTTTTTGCAGAAAGCAGTGCGATACCCATGAAGTACTCATCCCAGCTGATATAGTCATTTCTCTTTCGTACCTCTTCCATCCATGCGCTCCTTGAAAGGTATTGTAGTTGTTTTTCCTGCCAAGTTCAATCAAAAAGGCAGGAGGTGTAGACCTCCTGCCTTGAAATGTATCAGCAATAAAACACTACATTAAAATCGGTACGACTGCCAGCAGGATGCCTGCTGCAACTGCAGAACCCAGCACTCCGGCAACATTCGGACCCATGGCATGCATGAGCAGGAAGTTATGGGGATTCTCTTCCTGACCGACTTTGTTGGCAACACGGGCTGCCATCGGAACCGCCGAAACGCCCGCTGCTCCGATAATCGGGTTGATATCTTCCTTGCTGAACTTGTTCATGACCTTGGCAAGGAGAATTCCGGTCATGGTTCCGAATCCGAATGCCACCAGACCGAGGGCCAGGATACCAAGGGTTTCAAAGGTGAGGAAATACTGAGCTTCCATTCGTGAACCAACTGCAAGCCCCAGAAAGATGGTGACTATATTGATCAATGCATTCTGCAGGGTGTCGGATATCCTGTTAACCACTCCGCATTCCTTTGCCAGATTTCCGAACATCAGCGATCCGATCAGCGGGGTAGCTGTGGGAAGCAGGACAATACAAAGAGCTAACGCTGCAATCGGGAACAGTATTTTTTCAAGCTGCGTCACATGCCTGAGCTGCTCCATCTTGATGACCCGTTCCTTCTTTGTGGTGAATGCACGGATGATCGGCGGTTGGATGATCGGAACCAGGGACATATACGAATAGGCAGCAACAGCAATCGGTCCGAGCAGTCTCATGGAAAGCTGGCTTGTCACATAGATGGCTGTCGGTCCGTCTGCCCCCCCAATGATTCCGATTGAAGCGGCATCAGCAAGGGAAAAGGAGATAAACGGAAACATATCTAGTACAAGAGCTCCCAGAAGCGCAATAAATATTCCGACCTGGGCAGCTGCTCCCAGCAGCAGTGTCTTCGGGTTGGCAATCATCGGACCGAAATCCGTCATGGCGCCTACTCCCATAAATATCAGAAGGGGAAACAGCCCGTTAGCAATGCCTGCCTGATAGAAAATCCCAAGAAATCCTTCCGGCCCGGAAATTTCTGCAACGGGAATATTTGCAAGGATAGCGCCGAAACCAATGGTGAACAGCAGCAGCGGTTCATATTTCTTGGCAATGGCGAGATAAATCATCACCAGCCCTACCAGGATCATGACAAGCTGCCCAATAGTAAAGTTCATTACGCCAGTGGCGTTCCAAAATTCCTGAAAAGCATTTGCTATATTCATGGTATCTCCTTTGTTATGAGATAACCGCTAAAACATCTCCGGCTTTCATCTGATCACCTTGGGTGACTTTGATTTCGGAGATAGTACCGGCCTGGGGTGCGAAGATCTCGGTTTCCATCTTCATTGCTTCCATCACAAGAATAAGGTCACCCTCTTCAACTGCTTCACCCGCTTGTTTCTCTATGCGCAGAATCAGTCCCGGCATCGGCGCTTTCACGTCAACCGACGGTCCGCCTCCCGCCTGTGGAGCAGGAGCTGCAGGAGCAGGGGCTGCTGCAGGAGCAGTTTCCTGGATTCCTTCCTGCACGGAAACATCATAACTGACGCCGTTGACTACTGCTTTCTGGCCCTCAAGCTTTACTGCATAGGAATTGTTGTTGATGGTTACGGTGTATCCCGATGCCGCAGGTGCCGCAGGGGCCGGTGGCGCTTCAGCAGGTTTCTCATGTTCCTTCAGTCTGATGCCCATGCGTGCTTCGCCTTTCAGGAACTGGATTCCCTTGTCCTTGCAGGTTGCAGCGATAAAGATGTTTTCATCAGTAATCTCAAGCCCCGCTTTTTCAAGCATCTCTTTTGCAGCCTTTACGCCCTTCTTCGGGTCCTTCTCATTAAGTTCCAGGACCGTCTCCTCGGTCGGTTCAAGGCCCATCTGCTCAGCACAAATTTTCACAATTTCCGGGTCCGGCTTAAGCGGAGTTTTTCCGAAGTATCCCAGGACCATCTTGCCGTAGCCTTCTGCAATTTTCTTGTAGGGTCCCATAACCACGTTGTTGAATGCCTGCTGGAAGTAGAACTGAGATACGGGGGTTACGGATGTTCCATATCCTCCCTTCATGATTACGTCGCCCATTGCCATGGTTATGTCATGGAATTTGTCCATCAGCCCGTTATCCCTGAGCATCTGGGTGTTTGCTGTAAGAGCTCCTCCTGGAAGCGGAGAAAAGGGAATAAGCGGATTGACCATGGTTGCTTCCGGCGGCAGGAAGTATTCATCCATACATTCCTTGAACACCTCTTCAGCTTCCATCACCTTGTCGATGTCGATACCCAAATCAAATTCCGTACCTCTGAGGGCATGCCACATGGTGATGACGTCGGGCTGGCAGGTACCTCCGGAAACTGGAGCAAGGGAGAGATCCACCTGATCAGCACCGGCGTTCAGCGCTGATACATACTGCTGAATACAGATTCCTGCAGTATCATGGGAGTGAAATACCAGATGGGTATCCTTGCCGAGCAGTTTTCTCGCCTGCTTTACCGTGTCATAGACAACTTTTGGAGTTGCAGTACCCGATGCGTCCTTGAAGCACACTGAATTATAGGACGTTCCTGAATCAAGAATCTGTTTCAGCACTCCGTTATAGAATTCAGCGTCATGGGCTCCAGTTGCTCCTGGAGGGAGCGCCATCATGGTGACAACTGCTTCATGGTTCAGCCCGGCATCATAAATGCACTGACCTGAATATGTTAAGTTGTTTACGTCATTGAGTGCATCAAAGTTTCGAATAGAGGAAATTCCATGCTTCTTAAAAAGCTTTGCATGGAGATCAATGATATCCTTCGGCTGAGAATCAAGACCTACTACGTTCACGCCCCTGGCGAGGGTCTGAAGATTGGCATCCTTGCCCGCAGCTTCTCGAAACTTATCCATCATGTCGAAGGCATCTTCATTGCAGTAAAAATAGAGGGACTGGAACCTTGCGCCGCCTCCGGCCTCAAAGTGATCCATTCCTGCATGTACCGCAGCTTCAACGGCAGGGATAAAGTCTTTCGTCAATACTCTGGCTCCGTAGGCAGACTGAAATCCGTCCCGAAAAGCCGTTACCATAAATTTTACACGCTTTTTCATGAATGCTCCTTACATAGTTTAACGTTTTGAATAGGCCGTTGCCGCAGCTATGGCGGCTGCTATTTCCGCATCCCTGCTGCCTGCTGCAGGTGCAGAAGGTTTCTTCGGGGCGGGTTTTTCCTTTTCAGGAAAGTAGCGAAGGACAACATAAGACAGCAGTTTTGTAATAAACACCAGAATGACGAGAAATATAAAAACTACTGCCACACCGACCAGCATCAGGACTAATCCTTGTTCAATAGAACTCATGATGCACTCCTTGATATGGTTTCGCACAACTGCAAATGAATTTTTGTGCGTAAAATAACTCAGCCTAAATATATAGGGATAGCAGGAGACTTTCAAGATGGTCGTATAGGGATATTGATCTGTTTTCTTAGGGTTTCTTTTTCCATTTGACAGCCCAGCCTGAAGACGGGCCTTAGTCAGTTAAGACGCAGAGTCAAGAGGCTTCAGAGACCAAAATGAGAGAGCGGGACAAGAAATTAGTTAACTGAAAAATACATTAATAAATGCTTACAATAGTAAAAGATAATAGATCCATACTGCAGATATATGCTCAAATACTCTTTCTGGGCAATGCATAGAGCTTGACGTTTTGTTTTATAACATTGTAGTATCCAAATCGAAAATTTCTTCACGGAAAACCGGACACGTAGTTACCACCCGGAGGGGAGGCGCGTGTTCAGAAAAAATTTTAAAGGAGCATGAAACATGCGACAATGTTCTAAGTTTTTTATTGCAGCGCTTATGCTTGCTGCATCGGTTTCTCTTGTTTTTGCCGGCGGAGCCGCTGAGGCGCCTCGTGACGTGTCACCGGATGAGTTCTATCGGTCCAATGATACGATTGAAATGATTATCTCCTGGTCTGCAGGGGGCGGTACTGATACCATCGGTCGGCTTATGGCCCCCTATCTTTCCAGACATATTTCCGGTCAGCCGAATGTGCAGGTTGTAAATGTTACCGGAGGCGGCGGTATTGAGGGGCATAATGAGTTTGCTCTCAGACGTCGTGCTGACGGTTTCAATATGCTGTTCAGCGCAGGTTCATCAAAAATGGCATACCTGCTCAACGAACCTGGCATTCGATTTGATTTTGCTGATATGCAGCCGGCTTTCGGAGTACCTGCAGGTGCGGTGATCTATTCAAATCCGCGTGCTGGGGTTTCATCAGTGCAGGACCTTCTCAATCCTTCAGAACCGCTTCGGTTCGGGTCAATTGGTGTTGCATCCACCGATGCAATCGTACTTTTAGCGTTTGATGTATTAGGACTCGACGTCCAGACGATCTTCGGATACGAAGGCAGCGGAGCAATCAGAATTGCCTTCGAGCAGGGTGAGGTGAATATTAACCGTGACGGTACGATCGGATATCTTGGAAACGTTCTTCCGTTGGTAGAAGAGGGGTATGCTGTTCCTCTGTTTACCTTTGGTCAGGTTCGGGACGGTGAAGTGGTCCGTGATCCTGCATTCCCTGAACTGCCTTCAATTGCAGAAGTTCACGAAGAACTCTATGGAACACCTCCGTCTGGTCACACCTGGGAGATTTTCAAGGCGGTAAGTCAGGTGCTTTTTACTCTTGAGAAGGTTATGTGGTTCCAGCAGGACGCCCCTGAATCTGCTATGCTCGCTGTACGCGAAGGAGCAGTGCGTGTATCACAGGACCCTGATTTCCGTGCACAAGGGCAGCAGGTGTTTGGACCCTATGAACTGATTGTCGGCGATGAGATTGAATCAGCTGTAAGCGATATGCTTTCGGCACTCTCAGTGGAAGTTCGCCAGGACTTCGTTCAGTTTCTTGTAGATAACTACGATCTGGATCCTCGCTGATCCGTAAGGAGAGACCCCAATGCTGGAAGCAGGTTTAGAAGCACTGACGATGATCCTACAACCCGCCCGAATGGGATTTATCCTGCTGGGTTCGGTGATCGGAATAGTTGTTGGTATCCTTCCTGGTATGGGAGGAGCTGTCGGAATGTCCGTGGTCCTGCCCTTTGTTTTTGGTATGGACCCGTACAGCGGCATGGCACTTCTTATGGGTATGGTTGCGGTGATCCATACCGCTGATACGTTCCCCTCTGTCCTGCTCGGTATTCCGGGGTCAGCGGGATCTCAATCAACGATTATGGACGGGTATCCCCTGGCCCAGCAGGGCCAGGCGGCCCGCGCCCTCGGTGCGGCCTTTACAGCTTCCCTTGTCGGCGGTTTGATTGGTGCTGCACTTCTCTTTGGAACCGTAAGTGTTGCCAGGCCATTGGTCCTGGCCTTGCGGTCCCCTGAGCTTTTTATGCTTACTTTGCTCGGCCTCAGCATGATGGCAATTCTATCTCAGTCTTCTCCGTTGGCGGGGATTCTATCGGGAGTTCTTGGGCTTTTCCTTGGTTCAATTGGAGGTGCCCCTGCGATATCACGATACCGGTTTACCTTTGATCTTATTTATCTTCTAGACGGAATACCGATGCCTGTACTGGCACTCGGTTTATTTGCGCTGCCTGAAATGCTGGATCTGCTTGTACGGCAAACCAATATTGCCGGACAAGCGGAACTGAGCGGCAGCTGGGTTGAAGGAATCAAGGATGCAATAAAACATCGTTGGTTAATCGTCTGGAACGCAATACTTGGTGTTTTGATCGGTGTTGTTCCAGGTCTCGGGGGGCCGGTGGTAAACTGGGTGACCTATGGTCTGGCGGCACGGACGTGCAAAAACAACGAGAATTTCGGTAAAGGCGATATCCGCGGCGTAATCGCTCCGGAAGCAGCCAACAATGCGAAAGAAGGCGGCGCCCTCGTGCCGACGATGCTCTTCGGTGTTCCTGGAAGCAGCACAACTGCGATTCTCCTCGGCGGGTTGATTCTTATGGGAATTCAAGCGGGCCCGCGCATGGTATCTACAGACCTTCCTATAATGCTTACGATTATCTGGACCTTGGCTATTGCTAATGTGTTTGGTGCTGTTCTTTGCTTAAGTCTTTCCGGCGTTGTTTCGAAGATCAGCCTAATTCCTGGTAAGCTGCTCGTGCCGTTTCTCTTCGTCATCATGATTGTTGCGTCCTACCAGAGCACCCGTCACTGGGGCGATATCATCACCTTTGTGGTAATTGGAATTCTTGGATGGGTCATGAAGAGGATTGACTGGCCTCGGGCCCCTTTGATTATCGGGTTTGTTCTTTCGACCCCGGCAGAGAGATATCTTCATCTTTCGATGAGCCGGTACGGATTTGAATGGATGAAATCTCCGATTGTGATCGGTATCGCCGTTGCAATTGTGGGAATACTATTCTATGGATCCCTGCGTGGAGTGAAGAAGGAAAAACGCGATGCATAATCTTAAACTTGGTTTTGGAATACTTTTATTTGTTCTGTTCAGCGGTGCCGCATACACCAGCATCGGGTTTCACCGCTTGGCTATGTATTTTCCCTTTGCGGTATCGGTTATCGGTGTGATTTTAAGCGGAGTGTATGTCGGGAAACTGATTTTTGCCCGTCGCCAAGGTCAGGCAGGACCTTCATCGGAGACCGCTGTTGACTCCATCGATGCTGTGACTGAGGTTCGTAAAGCTCTTCCGTATTTGGCATGGTTCCTCGGGTATATCCTGCTGATTTCTTTAGCAGGTATCGTTGCCGCATCAGTTGTCTTTCTTGCGGCGTTTCTTTACCGAGAAGCACGCATGCGCTGGTGGGGTGTGGTTATTTCCATAACATCGACGCTGGTTCTCCTGCTGGCTTTCAGCAGGATTATGCGTTTGTACTGGCCAAGGAATTTATTGGGCCTTTAGTGCAGCTTCCCTGGCAATATTTTCTAAGTTCTGACAATGTGTTGTTTTTGAACAGATTGTGTGTACCCGTTTCTTATCAGAAAACTGATCTGAAACGGGTATCATAATATTCACACCCTGGATTCCATTCAGCATGGTCATGCAGGTCTCCCTGATAGTTCTTTTTCCATTTTCTACTTTATGGTCAGCCGGATTTCGTGTATACTGCTCCCTGAGCGAGCAGAACACCATGCAGTATGGAGGATCTATGAGCGATAGAACAAAGGCACTGTTTGAGAGCTGTGATATCGAAGAAGTCATGATGAATCCCTTTACCCGTATCGGGCATGAATGGATGCTTGTGACGGCTGGAACGCTGAGCTCTTGGAACACAATGACTGCAGCCTGGGGAGGATTCGGGTTTATCTGGGGAAAACCCGCAGCTTTTGTATTTGTGCGCTATGTACGGCATACTTATGAGTATATGGAAAAACGGAGCCATTTTTCCCTTTCCTTCTTTGATGAAAGATGGAAAAAAGCTCTGATGGTCTGCGGGACAAAATCCGGAAGAGATACCGACAAAGCCAAGGAAACGGGACTTACTCCGCTGGATCTGACCGGATCTCATCATATTTCCGGTGCAGCCCTTGGGTTTGAACAGGCCAAGGAGATGTTTGTGTGCAGAAAACTGTACAGCGGAGAACTGTCGCCTGAACAGTTTGCTGTTGAAGAGATCCACAGCCACTATCCTGCAAAGGACTATCACCGGATGTATGTGGGAGAGATTGAGGCCGTACTGAGACATTTGTAAGGAACCGGGGGGATGGAGCAGGCGTATCATCGGAAAGTAACCAAAGAGATTATCCAGGCAGTGTATCCTGAAATAGATCAGGATGTAATGAGCTGCATTGTCCGCTCCAGCCTGCTTAATGAACTGAGGGAATTATTCAGAAGAAGGAGAGAGCTCCATTTTGACAGAATTCCCTACGGCGACCATGAAAGCACCTGGGATATCGGGATCCTTGAAATTCGGTACCGTCTTATGAGGTACCGGTGGAACTATAACCGAAGGAAATTCCGCAGAGCCTGCAGGCAGGTCGGGATCCTGATCAATATGATAGAGGACTTTTTTTGTCATTCCAATGCATTTGATCTTCCTGAGTACGCACAGGAAGAAACTGTCAGTTCCCTGATCAGGCTTGGCCCCTATCCATCCTTTGAAGGATGCTCCCTGATGTTTACCTCCTATACCTTTTTTCAGCGTATGCGGCGCCGTGACGACGGATATTCCCACAGCCGGACATTAGGCAGCTATCCTTCAGGGCAGGAGCTTGATATCATAGCACAAACTACGAAGCAGTTTTTTTCCCACTACGGTATTATTGTCTAAACCCTTCCTTTGCCGGTATCAAGGATGCTCTGCAGGCCCTTTGGGAAGGGCTGGAAGTAGGTCTGCATGGCAAGATAGGAAGTATCAAACCTGACAATCCAGGACTGCAGCAGTGAAGTCACAGCAGCAAGGGGTATCTGGAGTTCTCGGTACCGTTCCAGCATATCAAGGAACAGTTCCTTTTCCTGTTTTGTTATATGCTTTGATACATACCCGAAGAGGTGCTGGAGCACGTTGATGTTCGTCTGTATCCTCGGCAGGGAATCGAACATTTTTGACAGGATCAGGCGGTATCGCGTGTATACTTCCTTCACCGGAAGGTGCTCATGATTTGCCGTAAGCTTCCCGGCCTCTCTTAGAAGCTTCTGGCTGTATGACATGAACAGGTATTTGTTTTTACTGTGGTAGTCCACCAGTTCTCCCATGGACCCTTTCAGCAGGTTGAAGGCGTGGAGGGTAAACAGCCTGGTCAGAAAATGCTCCCGGAGACGAAGGTTGTTGAGTCTGCCTTCATCTTCAACGGGAATCTCAGGAAAACGCTCAAGAACTGCCTTCCCGAACAGGCCGGTTTCCTTGCTGTGAATCTGCGGTACCTTTCCATGGGAAGGGTATACTTTTACATTCCCAATACCGCAGGTTGGGGACCTCCCTTTCAGGATGCAGCCGTCCACTCCTTCAAGGGAGTCAAGAAATCTTGCTCGAAAGGAAGTCATCGCTTCAGTATGGTCCTCTCCTGTTTCCGAATTCACCAGGCGGGTACCTGATTCATCCTGCACCAGTCTGATTGAATCCCTGGGAACTGGAAGCCCGATTTCCATTTCAGGGCATACGGGAATAAAATTCACATGGGGCTGCAGGAATCGTACTTCAGGACTGTTAATCTTTTGGCCGTTGTACCTGCATGCTGCAAATTCAATGCATTTGCTGACCAGCACTCTGGGTTTTTGCTCCATATCTTCTCCATAGGGTTTGCTACAGCAGCGGGACAAAGTAGAATGCCCCGTGGTTGGAAATGCTGTGCGGTTCTTTTTCATGCTTCACCAGGCATGTCATTGATGCGCTGCCGTGTGATGAGACCGGCATGACCAGAATTCCTCCAATTTTCAGCTGATAAATCAGGGGAGGGGGTATATGCGGGCCCTGGGCAGTAACCATGATTCTGTCAAAGGGAGCATGTTCAGCCAGCCCTTCCTTTCCGTCCCCCTGGACAACAGTTACATCAGGATAGGCGGCATGATGCAGATTCTCCTGTGCCCGAAGGACCAGTTCCGGAATTCTCTCGATGGAATACACCTTCCCTGACGGTCCGGTGATTTCCTGAAGAACTGCGGCATTGTATCCTGAGCCTGCTCCAATTTCCAGCACAGTATGGCCGGGCTTGATGTCAAGAAGCTGTGCCATAAAAGCGACGGTAAAGGGCTGACTCACTGTCTGTCCGCAGCCGATGGGAAGGGGATGATCAAAATATGCCAGGGACCTCTCCTCCGGGGGGATGAACAGTTCCCGGGGAACATTACCCATTGCCTGAAGCACCGCTTTGCTGAAAATGCCGTGGTGCTCCAGGGAGGTCATCAGCCGATGTTTATCCTGTTCCATAGGTACATTGTAGCCCCTGAGCTCCAAATTGAAAAGGCTGTTGAGCACTCCAATTCCCTATTCCAGGGGGAAGCATACTGCAGTCTGCAGCTGGTCCTCGGGAGTTTCCATCGGAGAGTTCAGGTATGATTCGTACATCCACTCCTTTGGTTTGAGACCATGCTCTTCAATGAATGTCATAGCCTTCCGATAGGTATCTTCCAAAGTGCTGTACGGGCCGGTATGGACGGTACACAGGATTCGTTCAGCAGGGATGCTCCCTGGAGTGACGGTGCCGTTTCCAGGGACATCGCAAGATACAGGAAATCCTATTTCTACGTCCAGGGCCTCCATATCCATATTATAATAGATGACAAACGGAAACCCGGAAGGCCCGACTGATATCTGGTTCATGTAAGCCATGACGGTGCCGTATACATCCCCGACTATCTGGGGAAGATCTGAAATCCCCGTTGTCAGCCGCACTGACAGGGTTTTCTGCATTGGTGTATCCTGTATTTCCATACGGTTCTCCTTGAAACATTGATGATACTGCAGGAATAATGAAAAAGGAATATACAGCGGCGCTCTGGTGCGGTATTTTTTTGAGTATGCTACAATCTTCATATGATCATAAGCGCAAGCAGGCGGACAGATATCCCCGGGTATTTCTCGGACTGGTTTATCCAGAGGATGAAGGAGCGGGAAGTATCGGTCAGAAATCCGAGGTTCCCTAAAAGGATCAATGTGTTCTCCCTCGATCCTTCTCATGTGCAGTGCATCGTCTTCTGGACAAAACACCCTGGGCCCATGGCAGGGCTGGCAAAAACCGCTGAACAACTTGGGTACAGCTTGTATGTGCAGTGCACCCTCAATGCATATGACAGGGACATTGAGCCGGGGATGGAAGATCATCAAAGACGCCTTGATGAATTGAAGAGGCTCAGCGATCAGCTCAGTCCCCGTCGGGTTCTCTGGCGCTATGATCCGGTTGTTGTCACCAGCAGGTATTCGGTTGATGTTCATCTTGAAGCATTTTCCCGCACAGCTGAACAGCTCGAAGGATATGTGAAGCACTGCGTTTTCAGTTTTGTCGATATATATAAAAAGATAGAAAAGCACGTTTCCCCGGTACCTCTGGAAGATATGCTTGCACTCTCTTAGGGATTCTCAAGGTCAGCAAAAAGCAGCGGTATTACTGCCTCAACCTGTGCAGAGGCAATTGATCTTCAGCACTGCGGCATCAGTCACGGTTCATGCATTGATGCATCACTGATTGAAGAGGTGACCGGCACGCCCCCGGCAAGGGGCAAGGACCCTTCACAGCGCACGAACTGCGGATGCATAAGAAGCATAGATATCGGCACCTACGGGACCTGCAGAGGCGGCTGCATGTATTGCTACGCTTCATAGTTGAAAAAACAGGCTTCGGCTTCAGGATTACTGCTTTTCCGGTGATATGCACAGGTGCTGTGCATATATGAGGGGTATTTCCAAAGTGCTTTGAGTATCGCTGCATGATACAGCTGCTGCAGTTTCCGACAGATCTTCAATGGTGAACGTCCGTCCGGGGCGCAGGTTATGGGTATTGCAGAACTTCAGCAGTCCCTCAAGATCTTCCCCCTCCTCAGTGATGCGTATGAGCGTAACGGTGCTTCCCGGCTTCATGGTGTCAAGCCTGGGTGCACAGAGCAGTTCATGCTCTGCCGGAGAACCAGGGAACGGATTCCCGTGGGGGCACCGGTCGGGATGATCAAAGGTCTCATTAAGATGTTCCGTGAGGTGTCTGCTCATTACCCCCTGAAGCAGCAGGGCTTCCTCATCTGTCTTATCCCATGGGTATCCGAGCTTCTCTATCAGCAGATGTTCAATCAGGTAGTGCCTGATAATAACCTGTTCAGCAATGCTCCTTCCCTCAGGGGTCAGCTTAATGGTTCCATAGGGGTCCTGACTGAGCAGTTCCAGCTTGATCAGCCGTTTGACTGACTGGGTCACCGCCGGTTTTGATACCTTCAGCCGCTTTGAAAGTCTGGTATTGCTGACGGTACCGTAATCTCGCTCTATCAGGAGAATCTGTGAAAGATACATTGATGCGGCGGGAAATCTGCTGGACAGTCTGGTAAGTTCCATAGGTTAATGATACCAGTAATGTGTCATTGCAGTAAAGAAGCATTATGGGTAATCCTGTGACCGATGCATTGACAAGGAAAGTATTTAATCATACTATATGTAGAGTTGTTTAATAACAAAGACACTACATAAAGTGTGTGCAAGGCAAGGGAAGTCGGGTATGAATGCCTGCGCGGTCCCGCCGCTGTGAAGGTTAGGAGTCTGCTGTATGCCACTGGATCTATCCGGGAAGGCGCAGAATCCGCGGAGCCTGAGCCAGAAGACCTGCCTGTACAGACACGTCGTCACGGTGTATGGCATTGACGTGGACTGACATCGGCCTGCCTTTGTCCTTCTGCCCTGCTGTATGCTTCGGCAAAAGGAGAAATTATGCTTACCCATGTAACAAAAAGGGACGGACAGGTGGTTTTCTGCGATGGACAGAAAATCTCACAAGCGATTTCAAAGGCTGCTCGAGCTGTCGGCGAGACGATTGATTCAGATGATCTTGCACGAATGGTGCTGAAGAGAGCTTCATCACTGGGAAAAGAGATTCTTGATGTAGAGACAATACAGGACCTTGTTGAAGAGCAGTTGATTCATTCAGATTCAGGCTCAATAGCGAAGGCCTATATTCTCTATCGGGAAGAGAGGAGAAAGGTCCGGGAAGGGCGCATTCTCATTGATGCCACCCAGAGGCTGTTTCGCGACTACCTTGATGACAAGGACTGGCAGATCAAGGAAAATGCTAATACCCGAAAGTCTGTGAACGGGATGAACAACTACATCCGGGAGGCTTTTACCAAGCAGTACTGGCTCCATGATGTATACCCTGAAGAAATTCGAAATGCCCATCTGCGTGGAGATTTCCATATGCATGATTTGGGGTTCTTCGGTCCCTACTGCTGCGGCTGGGATCTTCAGCAGCTGCTGACCTTGGGATTCGGAGGAATCCATGGAAAGGTTTCATCAAAACCGGCAAGGCATTTACGGGCCTTTCTTGGACAGATTGAGAACGCCACGTTTACCTCCCAGGGAGAAAGTGCAGGTGCCCAGGCATGGTCTTCCATTGATACCTACTGCGCTCCATTTATCAGGTACGACAAGCTCAGTTACCGGGAGGTTAAGCAGGCAATCCAGGAATTTGTCTTCAGTCTCAATGTACCGACCAGGGTAGGATTTCAGTGCCCCTTTACAAACCTGACCTTTGATCTGAGGGTACCCAGGCGGATGAGAGACCAGCAGGTTATACTTGGCGGGGAGCTCATAGAGGAAACCTACGGAGACTTTCAGCAGGAAATGGATGTGTTTAATTTGGCTTTCTGTGAAGTGATGATGGAAGGGGATGCAGGGGGACGGGTCTTCACCTTCCCTATACCGACGATAAACATTACAGATGATTTTCCCTGGGAAAGCCCCGTGACCGATGCGGTAATGGAGATGACCTGCAAGTACGGAATACCCTATTTCTCAAATTATGTCGGCAGTGATCTCTCTCCGGATGATGCTCTGTCAATGTGCTGCCGTCTGCGTCTTGATACCACGGAACTTCGAAAGCGGGGGGGAGGACTTTTCGGTTCAAACCCACTGACCGGCTCCATCGGAGTGGTCACCCTGAACCTTCCACGCATAGCCTATGAGTCCGATGATGAACAGCAGTTCTGCTCGATCCTTCTTTATCGAACTGAACTTGCGGTGAAAAGCCTTGAACTGAAAAGAAAAGTAGTCGAACATGAGACTGAACGGGGTATGTACCCCTTCAGTGCCCATTGGCTGCGGGGCATCAAGCAGCGGGAAGGTTCGTATTGGGCTAACCATTTCAGCACCATCGGTATTGTCGGTATGGAGGAAGCATGCCTGAACCTGACGGGGAGGGGATCAGGATTAGCATCAAAGGAGGGTCAGGGTTTTGCGGTAAGAATCCTGGATCTATTGAGAGAGACCATCTCCGGGTACCAGCGGGAAACAGGACATTTCTTTAATCTTGAGGCAACTCCTGCGGAAGGAACAAGCTACCGGCTTGCGACATTGGACCGGAAGGAATATCCCGATATTATCACAGCGGGGACGAATGTTCCGTATTATACTAATTCCAGTCAGCTGCCGGTGCAGTTTTCAGATGACATTTTTGAAGTGCTTGATCTCCAGGACGATCTGCAGAGCCGCTACACTGGAGGTACGGTACTCCATCTGTACCTCGGGGAGCGCATTCGTGAGATATCAACAGCGAAGAAGCTTCTGCAGAGGATAACAAAGCACTACAAGCTTCCCTATGTGTCCCTTACTCCTACGTTCTCCACCTGCAAGGACCATGGATATCTGGCAGGAGAGCAGGAGCAGTGTCCTGAATGCGGCGGCACCACCGAAGTATGGACCCGTGTTGTTGGATACCTTCGCCCGGTACAGGACTTTCATCCCGGCAAGCAGGAAGAATTCCGTGATCGAAAGCTTTTCGCCCTCAGCCAGTAGGCAATGGAACAGATAATGGTAATCGGGGGCCTGGTAAAAACAACTTGCCTTGACTATCCGGGACATCTTGCGGCGGCAGTATTCGCCGCAGGATGCCCCTACAGCTGCTTCTACTGCCATAACCGGTCATTGAT